>DATIPQ010000067.1 GCA_035471785.1 Acidobacteriota bacterium | reverse complement strand
CTCTAGGTTTTTCACCTGCGATTCAAGGCGAGACAGGCGATTCTGGACGTCCCTGAGGTCGGCTTCTAAAGCCCGAGACACTTCAAAAAGACCTTTCGTAAGATTCCACAGAGCCTGCTTGACAGGGTCGTTGGAGAGGGGCTTTAGGATGACATCATTATCGTTAAGCGCGCGTCGTGCTTTTTGATGGCTCATGTGCAGTCCTCTATCCCGACGAAATAAGTTCTCTATACTCCATGTTTCCCGTACCGACCATCAGCCGCAGGGCATCCCTGAAGATGAAGGGATTGCGCCGGTTGTTGAACCTGAATTCGAGTTCATCGAGGTAGCGGTCGAGATGTTTGACGGAGACTTTATGATAGGCACCGACGATGGAGCGCTTGAGCAGGCTCCAGACGCTCTCAGCTGTGTTGGTGTGGACCGGTCCGTTGACCCATTCCTCGATATGGTGGTTGACCGTCTCGTGGTCTTGCACCACACCCAGGTAGGCTTGCCATTCGCCGGTGTAGACGGTCGAGTCCTTCTCGGCATGGCCGTGGATGAATTTGTGGAGGGTCCTGCGGCCCCTGTCGCTGATGATGTCGAGCCGGATCTCTCCGCCTCGCTGGGCTGCGCCGATCACCAACGTCTTGCCTTCGCGGTTGCCGCTGCCCACGCCCTTGCGCTTGCCCCCGATGAAGGTCTCGTCCACTTCGACGGTCCCTCGCAGTTTCGGTTCGTCGCCGTTCTTCATGGCCTCTCTGATGCGGTGGCAGAGATACCAGGCGGTCTTGTAGGAAACGCCGATGGTACGCTTGAGCTGGTTGGCGCTGACGCCTTTTTTGGACTCAAGCATGAGATAGATGGCGATGAACCACTTCTGAAGCGGAAGGTGCGAATCGTGGAAAATGGTACCGGCCTTGACGGAGAATTGGTAGCGGCATTCGTTGCAGTCGAATTGTCCCCGGTCCTTGATCTCCGAAACGCTTTCACAGCCGCAGCGTGGACACTCGACGCCATTGGGCCAGCGCACGCCCTCCAGGTACTTGCGGCACTCGTCTTCGCTGCCGAAGTGTTCAATCAACTTAACGAGGTTCAGGTTCTTAGTCTTAGGCATTAGATATGGCTCCAACCAAGAAGAAAATCAGCGACATGAGCGCTGAGGAAATCAACAGGCTCACGAGCGACGACGTGATCGAGCGGGTGTTCGACAAGAAAGTGCTCCGCGAACTTAAGAAGGAAGCCCGCGAAGCTGAAGCCCGCCGGAGCGGCAAGAAGAAATCGTGAACTCGTAGGCCCTAACTCCATACTAGTCAATAGTATCAGAGGGGCGACCTTGTGTCAAGTATATAATCCCGAAACCCAGGGTGGCGCCGCTGTCTCGCTTCGCTCGCCGCGGCTGACCCTGGGCTGGCGAATCGCTCGCCTTCAGCGAGCCCGGACCTGACTTTTAACACAGTCGCCGGGCTGGCGAATCCGTCCCTTGCAGGGACAAGAAAGGGAGGGTCCTGGCTCAGGATTCATGACCGGCAGCAATAGCGAGCAGCCTCATACCGCCGAGAGCAATCAGGCCTTCAGCGCGGTCGCTGAAACTTGATTCGTGTGTGAACTTGCTGGCCACCTAGTGGCCCTAGCGGCTGCCCAGCAAGGATTTGACCCGAGAGAAGAGCGAAGGCTTGTGGGGCTTGTCTGGCGCAGGCGCATTGGCCAGCAGTTTCTCCGGACTCAGTTGCCAGAGGCGCAGAGCCGATCCGTTATGAGAAGCAAGAACGGGACGGGAGGGGTGGAACGACAAGGAGGAGAGGGACGACTTGGAAGCCGGCTCGGGGATAGAGGCAAGTTGGGTCAGGCTGGAGGGGTCCCAAAGGCGCACGGTGGAGTCTTTCGATTTGCTGGCCAGGAGCGCTCCGTCGTGGGAGAAGGCCACCGAGTGGACGGCGTCTTCGTGTCCCTCCAGGGCGCCCACGGGCTTGTCCCGGCCAGGGTCCCAAAGCATCACGGTGTGGTCTTGAGAGGCCGAGGCGATGAGGTCGGCCTGGGGCGAAAAGCCGACGCTCTTGACCTTGTCGGAGTGGCCCTTGAAGAGCTTGACGGGGGTCGCGGTGGACGCTTCCCAAAGTCCCACGGTGCCGTCGTCGGAGGCCGAGGCCAGGATGGAACCGCCGGGAGCCCAGCTGACGTCCAGCACGTAATCGGCGTGTCCTTGCAGGCGGCGCAGTTCGCTCCAGTCCGAGGTCTTCCAGATGAGGATCATCTGGTCGTAGGCAACCGAGGCCAACAGGCTCCCGTCGGAGGAGAAGGCCAGCGACATGACGCTCTTGACGTGTCCGCGCAGGGAATGCAGCTTTTGGCCCGTCTCCACCTCCCACACGGTGAGCAGGTTGTTGACTGACCCCACGGCCAGCAGCCGTCCGTCGGGGGAGAAGGCGCAGCAGGTGGCCATCTTGAGTCCGCACTCGAGGGTGCGCAGCAGGCGTCCGCTCTCGGCCTCCCACAGCCGCAGGGTGCGGTCGGCCGAGGGCGTGGCCAGCAGGCGTCCGTCCCGCGACCAGGCGGGACGCGCTATCCACTGCTGGTGGCCGTCGAGGCGCAGCAGTTCGGCCACGCCGCTTACGGCATCGGCATGATGGCCATCTCTAGACACGGGTGGGATTTTAGCAGAACTGGTTCTTGGGCCGTGGTCACGGCCATGCCCGCCGTGATCGGTCGTCGGGAGCGGCTCTCCTTCGCCAAAGCTATGGAGGGAAGGCCCTTTAGGTTTGCGGCTCGAGTTCGACAAGGGTGTTGTAGTCGGGGACGCCGGAGGCGGCTTTGGGGCCGTGGGGGATGAGGACGTTGCCTTCGGGCCAGTGGACTTGCAGGTTTCCGGGACGCATGGGTGCGCTTTTGGCGTGGCCTCGGTAGCTGCCCGCCCGGGAGCGCAGCAGGACGGGCGCGCCGTCTTTGAGGCCCAGGCGGCGCATGTCGTCGGGATTCATGAGGACGTCCTGGCGGCGGGCTCCCGTGAGCGGGTCGCGCTTGGACTGGACCATGCTGTTGAACTGGCGTCCGCGGCGGGTGGAGAGCATGAACTTGCCATCGGGGACTCCCGAGTCGGGCGGACGCAGCGGCGAGAAAGCCGCTTTCCCCCCCGGACGCGGGAAGTCGCCGTCGCGGCAGAGCAGGCGTCCGCCCCACTGCACCGCGTCGCCCTTCTTGGAAAGCTTCTCGATGCCCGCATACTTGGGCACCGCCCGCGCGATCTCCTCGCGGATCTCCTGAGTGTGCTCGACGTGGATTTTGTCGCACTGGGCGGGACGCGCCGATTCAGCCACTTGAAGAATGACGTCCCACTCGGGACGCGCCGTGCCGATGCGCCGGCCCGGAATCTCGGGCGAGTAATAGATGTAGCGCTCGGTGGAAGTCTCGGTGCCGCCTCCAGGCTGCTCGTAGCGGGTGGCGGCGGGCAGCAGCAGCACGTCTCCCGCCGGCTCCACCAGCATCTGCGAGGAGACCACGATGTCCTGGTGGATGCGCAGGTCCGGCTTGCTCAGCGCCTGGCGCACGAAGTCGGGATCGGGCAGCGTCTCCAGAAAATTGCCGCCCACCAAGTAGAGGACGTCGATTTCCCCCGCCTGGCAGGCGTCGATCTGCGCCACCGCCTCCAGCCCCGGTTTCGAGGGCACCTCGAATCCCCATAACTCGCTCATCTCGCGGGCCGTCTCCCGGTTGACCGGGCGTCCGCCGGGGAAGGCGCCGGGGATGCAGCCCACTTCGGCGCCGCCCTGCACTCCGCTGTGTCCGCGGATGGGCATCAGTCCGCAATGCTCGCGTCCCACGAATCCGCGCGCCAAGGCCAGGTTGACGATGGACTTGACGTTCTCGACCCCATGGGCGTGCTGGGTGATTCCCATGCTCCACACGAAGACCGCCGAACGGGCCTCTCCCAGCAGGCGGGCCAGTCGTTTCATGTCCTGGCGGGTGGCTCCCGAAAGGGCTTCCAGGTCCTCCCAGGACTGTCTTTCCAGCTCCGCCTTGGTCTCTTCGAATCCCTCGGTATGCCGGGCCACGAAGGACTCGTCCAGCGCGCCGTCCTCGATCAGATGCTTGAGGACGCCGTTGAAGAAAGCCACGTCGCCGCCGGTGTGGATGGGGAAGAACTCGTCCATGATCTTGGTGCCGAAGAGCGCGCTCTCGGTCACCGAGGGGACCCAATAGTTATCCAGTCCGGGTTCTTTGTAGGGGTTCACCACCGCCACCCGCGTCCCCTTGCGCTTGGCGTAGTAGAGGTACTTGGTGGTGACGGGCTGGTTGTTGGGAGTGTCGGAGCCGATGAAGATGACCCAGTCGCTGCCGATCCAGTCCTTGTAGGAGCAGGTCGAGGCCGACACGCCCAGGGTTTCGCCCATTCCGGTCGTGGAGGGCGAGTGACAGATGCGGGCCGAATTGTCGACGTTGTTGGTGCCCAGATAGCGGGCCGCCTTCTGGGCCATGTAGTAGACCTCGTTGGTGATGCCCCGCGAGGTCAAATAGAAGGCCAGCCGGTCGGGAGAGGTCTGGCGGATGCGCCGTCCGGCCAGGGCGATGGCTTCCTCCCAGGAAACCTGCTGGAAGCCCTTTTGGCCTTTGCTGCGCAGCATGGGATAGGGAAGCCGTCCCAGCCGCCGCAGTTGCTTGCTCGATTTCTCGGCCAGCAGGGCGACGTCCTCCAGCACCGCCGGATCCAGCGCCGGCATGGTGTTCAGGCGCAGCAGATTGAGGCGGACGGTGCACAGGTGCACCCCGTCCATGGTGAAGTCCTTGAGCCCGGTGGTTCCCAACGCGCATCCGTCGCAAACCCCGTTCTTAAGGATGCGCCAGGCGAAGGGAAGCTGGTCGCGGTTCTCCCAGGCGACTTTGAGCATGTCCCAGTAGTGATTGGGCTTGGTCCGTCCCAGTCCGTTGGGCGAGAGTCCCGCCCAATACCGGGGTACGCGCTTTCGGCTCATGTGGTGTTCGTCCTCGCGCCCCTAATGTAGCAGATGAGCCGATGACAGAGCATGGCGCTCATCCGCTGCGGGCAGCCACCTTGTGAAAAAGGCCGACCTTCTCCCGCCAGGCGGGAGGGGCGCCGTCGGCGACCAAGGCGGCGGTGGCGTAGGCGTCGGCGCGGGCGGCGGGGAGGGGGAGCGCGCCGTCGGTGGTGACCGCCGCCAGCAGGGTGTGCTGGACGGGGCGTCCGCTGCGGGGGTCGATGACATGGCCGATGCGGGCGGGTGCGTCCTGCTGCGCCTCGGGTCCGGAGGATTCGGCCAGGCGCAGCAGGTTGAGGTGGTTGCCCGAGGCGCTCAAGGCCTGGCGGCGCAGATGGAGGCGCAGCAGGCCGCGCTGCTTATCGCGCGGGTCGGCGATTTCCACCCTCCAGCCCGAAGGAGCGGGCGCGTCCAGGGCCAGCACGGAACTCGTGCCGCCATGCAGCAGAGCCCTCTCGACTCCGTACTCGCGCAGGATTTCAGCGGCGCAGTCGAGAGCGTAGCCCTTGGCGATGGAGGAAAGGTTGAGGGTGGCGCCTCCCGTCAGGCGGACGGTGCGCTTCCGGTCGTCCATCAGCACCTTGTGGAAGCCCACCCGGTCCAGGGCAGCCCCCAGCTCGGAGGGAGAAGGACGCCGCCCTTCACGGCGCCAGAATCCCCACGCTTCAAGCAGCGGAGAGACGGTGGGGTCGAAGGCGCCCTCGGTCTCACGGTGGAGGTGGCGGCACAAGGCCAGCAGTTGGTAGAGCCGTGCGTCCACCGCCACGGGAGCCGCCGAAGCCTGGCGGTTGAGGCGCGAGAGCAGGCTGGAAGGCGAAAAGAAGTTGAGCTTCCGCCCCAGGCTTTCGATCTCTTGCAGTGCCTCTTCGCCCACCGCCCGCAGCCGAATCAGGTCTTCTCCGGCCAGCACCAGCTCGAAGCGGCATTTCATGGCCTCGGCGGCCAGGCGGACGAACTTCAGGAAACCTCCAGGGTTTCGGGGTCGAAGTGAAGGGTGCGTCCGCTGAAGTAGGACTCTTCGGCCATGGCCACCGCCGTCATCACCTTGAAGGCCGGCTCCACGCTCCAGGTGGGCTCGTTGCCTTCGCGGATGCAGTTGAGCCACTCCAGCACGTGCACCTGGTTCTCGCCCATCTCGGCAGGCTCCAGCCGTTCTTCGACCGGATCGAACTCTTCGGCATAGACCCGCTCGGGCACCATGCGCACCGAGTTGCCGGCTACGAACATGTTGCCGCGATGTCCGCGGATGAGGTTCTCCAGGCCGGTTTCGTTGATGGTCGACCCGGCTACGATCATGGTGGAGGACTCGAACTCCACCGTCATCACGGTGGTGTCGCCCACGGTGCGGTCGTGATGCAGGTATTGTCCGCCGATACAGGAGACCTTGCGGGGAAACTCGGCGCCCAGTACGTAGCTCAGGCAGTGGATCTGGTGAGGAAGGAGGTCGGTGATGATTCCTCCCGAGAAGCGGCGGTACTTGCGCCAGCGGAAGTAGTATTCCGGGTCGTAGTCGACGTAGGGCAGCGAACCCAGGAAGCGGTTCCAGTCCAGGTTCTTGCCCGGTTCGGCCTCCTCGTCGATATCGTAGTTCCACTCGCCCTCGGGGTTATTGCGGCAGTAGCTGGTCTGGGAAATGGTGACGTGTCCCATCAGGCCCTGCTGGAAGAGCTGGCGGGCCCGTTTCCAATTGGGGGCCTGAAAGTATTGCGACCCCAACTGGAAGACCATGTCGCTGTCCTTGATCAGCTCATAGAGCGACTTGGCTTCCTCGAAAGTGCGGGTCATGGGCTTTTGCAGGTAGACGTCTTTGCCGGCGTGCAAGGCGTCGACGGTGTGGCGGTAGTGCCAGTGTTCGGGACTGGCGATGATGACGGCGTCCACGTCGTTGGAGGCCAGCAGGTCTTCGTGGCTCAGGTAAGGCTTGGCCGACCCCAGTTCGGCGGCGTATTCGCGGCGCTTCTGGTAGACGTCGCAGACGGCGGTAACGTCCGCGTTGGCCAGTTTGCCGATGGGTTGTTCGCCCTGGGAAATGTGTCCCACGTGGGCCGTCCCCATGCCGCCGGTGCCGATGACTCCGACATTGATGCGGTCGTTGGCTCCCAGCACTCGCTCGTAGGAAGCGGCGGAAAGGCGTGAAGCCCCTGCCGCACCGGCCAATGCGGCTCCTGAAGCGGCCAGGAACTGGCGCCGGTTGGACTTTTTGCTCGATTGAGCATTGGGCTTGCTTGGCTTATTCTTCGATTCAGACATCTGATCTCCCCTCCTTGATTCCTGCCCTAGAGTTCGAACTCCGCGGCGTCTATTTCAATGCGTTCTCCCGAGGCGACGGCCTGATGGGCTTTGACGGCCAGAACAGCCGACTGAAATCCTTCCAGGGCTGTTGCCGGGAAGGGTTTGCCCCCTCGCAGCGAAGTCAGAAATTCGCCCACGGCGATGTGAAGCGGGTCTTCTTGCAGGCTTCCGCCGCTCTGGTCGGCCTGTGACGGGATCTTGCCGTCTTGCAGCAGCTTGGTGGCATCGGCCCGCAGCACGATGCCCTCTTCGTTGCCGATTTTCTCGCGGGTGGCGTAAACCTCCCATCCCAGCGTCCGCGCGTCGGCCTCCTTGAACCACCAACTGCGTTTCGGCTGCATGAGGATGCTGCCCTCGCTGCCGTTGATCAGGTAGTACTGGCGACGGAAAGAGTTGGCCAGGCTGGCTTCGAAGCGGCTCAGCAGCCCGTTGGGGTACTGCAGGACGATGTTGACGGTGTCGGGCATCTCCCGTCCGTCATGCCATTTCATCAGCGAACCGAAGCCCGAGACGGCTGAAGGGAACTGCCCCTGAAAGCGCAGCGAATGGTCGAAGACGTGGACGCCCTGCTCTCCTTCCAGCCCCAACGACAGACGCGGATCAAGTCGCCAATTGAGGGCCTCTTCGAAGGAGGCGTCGCTGACCGGGCGCCTCCAGGACGTATTTTGGTAATCGTGCCCCTCTTCGGTGACCAGCGAGCCGACGGCGCGGGCCCGCAGGAAGTTGCCGGTGTGCTCGACCAGCGGGCTGGCCCGGTATTGCAGCCCCACGCCGAAGGTCGAGGAAGAGGCCGCCGCGGCCTGGGCGATAGCCCGCGCGTCCTCTATCGTGGAAGCCATTGGCGCCTCGCAATAGACGTGCTTCCCGGCACCCAGAGCCGCTTCCACCGGTCCGCGGTGCAAGTGGGTCGGCGTGGCCACGAAGACGGCCTCGATATCGGGCCGCTCCTGCAGCATGAGGTTCAGGTCTTCATAGGCGGCGGCTTCCGGCAGCATGCGCGAGACTCGCCTGCGGTAGGGCGGGTAAAGGTCGCAGTAGGCGTCCACCCGGGCCTCCTGCCAAGCCGACAGCGACTCGATGATGGCCCGACCTTGAGGGCCGCAGCCCACCACGGCGCAGACCACGGGCGGACCCTGGAAAAGGGGGGCGCTGCGTCCTCTTAAAGAGGCCAGGGCGGTCACCCCGGCGGCGCTCATCCACAGGAACTCGCGTCGAGAACTCTTGGGGCGGGTCATGTCACGGCAAATCCTACCATAGAGCGAGCTTGGGGCCTATTCCTCTTGGAAGGGCTTGCCATCATTGAACCGATGCCATGATTGAACTTGATTGAGGACTGGACCTTGGACGGGATAAGAGCATCTATGGTAAAAATCTGCCCAGAGGGGTCCTTCGCCTTACGCCTGGGGTTAGCCTGAGAAAATGGGAGGCAATCCGGGCAATTTTTATTGAAGGCAGTCAGCCGGTTGGTCGATTCAGCGTTTCGAAGGGGGAACACTGCCATGAGTCCGACATCCGTCGATGCCGCTGAACTGGACGTCCTGCTCGAGGAGGCCCGTGGGCGCATCGAAAAGCTGGAATCGGCCGACAGCCGCAACCTCTGCCGGCTCGAGCTGGAAGGTCGGCGTGATCTCCTGCAGGCTGTCGTCGACAGTTTCCCCGCCGCTCTCTTTTGGAAGGACCGCCACAGCGTTTATCTGGGCGGCAACCGCAAGTTCTGCCGCGATGCCGGCGTCGAATCCCCTCTGCAACTCGTGGGCAAGACCGACTACGACATGGTGTGGCGCCGCCGCCAGGCCGACTTTTACCGCGAGTGTGACCAGCGGGTGATGTCCTCGCAGCGTCCCCGGAAGGGGATCAAGGAGCCGCTGCTGCGGGCCGACGGCAGCGAAGTGATGATCGAAACCGACAAGTTTCCTCTTCGCGACAGCCGGGGGAGCGTTATCGGTCTGCTGGGGACCTACCGTGTGATCACCCGTCCCGAGGAGGCCGAGGAGGCGCAGCAGGAGTCCGAGTTCAATTTTCGCGACCTGGTCGAGAACGTCAACGACATCATCTTCTCGCTGGGGCTGGATGGTCGGATTCTCTACATTTCGCCGGTCAGCGAGCAGATCACCGAGTACCATCCATCCGAGGTCATGGGCAAGCACTTCCACCATTTCGTCCATGAAGAGGATTTGAAAAGCCTGGAAGAGAGCTTCGCCCGCACCTTGAGCGGCGATTTGAATCCGATGGAATTCCGCATCGTGACCAAGGGCGGCTCCGTCCGCTGGATGCGCAGTTCCAGCCGTCCCGTGCGGCGGCGGGGCGAGGTGGTGGGCGTCCGGGGCGTCATGGTCGACATTACCGAGCGCCGGGCCCTGGAGCAGCAACTGCGCCAGGCCCAGAAGATGGAAGCCATCGGGCAACTGGCCGGGGGCGTGGCCCACGACTTCAACAACCTGCTTACCACCATCCTGGGGCACTGCGACCTGATGTCCTACCAGATGCAAGCCGGCAGTCCCCTGCTGGGCAATCTCTCCGAGGTCCGCAAGTCGGCCATCCGGGCCTCCTCCCTGACTCAGCAGTTGCTGGCCTTCGGGCGAAAGCAGATGCTCAGCCTGGTCAACCTCGACTTGAACCAGGTGGTCCGGGGCACCGAGGGAATGCTGCGCCGACTGATCGGGGAAGACATCGAACTGCGCAGCCGTATGGCGCCGTCTTTGTGGAAGGTCAAAGGCGACCAGACTCAGATCGAGCAGGTCATCGTCAACCTGGTGGTCAATGCCCGCGACGCCATGCCCGAGGGCGGGACGCTGACGATCGAAACCGCCAACGAGAAACTGCGCCGTCCCCGTGTGCTGCCTCAGTTCACCGTACCGGCGGGCGAGTGGGTTTTCTTGGCCGTACGGGATACCGGCACCGGCATCGATCCCGAGACCGAACCTCATATCTTCGAGCCCTTCTTCACCACCAAGGAGGTGGGCAAGGGAACCGGGTTGGGGCTGGCCACGGTTTACGGAATCGTCAAGCAGTGCGGAGGCTATGTGGTGGTCGACAGCCGTCTGGGACGTGGAACGGCCTTCGAAATCTACCTGCCTCCCAGCCAGGCCTCCGCGGGCGAGGCGGGAGCGCCGCCCCCCGAGGCAGAGAAGCCGCGTCCCAGCGGTTCAGAGACTGTTCTGGTGGTGGAAGACGACGCCGGGGTGCGAATGCTGATGTGCCAGATCTTGCGCGACAGCGGCTACGCCGTCATCGAAGCCAAGCATCCTGGAGAAGCCCTGCTCATGAGCGAGCAGTTCGACGATCCTATCGACCTGATGGTGACCGACGTGGTCATGCCTCACATGAACGGCCCTCAACTGGCCGCCCGCCTGCGTCCCCAGCGTCCCGGCATGCGCGTCCTCTACGTTTCGGGATATGCCGGCGAGACGGCCGCCCTGCGCGGAATCGCCGACGGCGACTTTCTGCAGAAGCCTTACAAACCCAACGACTTCGCCCGCAAAGTCCGCCAAATGCTCGACGATTAAGGCTTCCTTCTCAGATTCAATCCGAACGCAAAGCCGCGATGGGATCGACGCGCACGGCACGGCGCGCCGGAAGATAGCTGGCGGCCATGGCGGAAGCCAGCAGGATGAGCACGATGGCGGCGTAGGTCAGCGGGTCGCTCACCGTCACCCCGAAGAGCACGGCTTGCAGAACTCCCCCGGCCGACAAGGTCAGCAGCACCCCGGCCAGCAAGCCGATCAGGCTCAAGCGCAGGCCGCTTCCCAGCACCATGGTGAGCAGGCGCCGGGCATCGGCTCCCAGGGCCATGCGGATGCCGATCTCGCGCCGGCGCCGGTTGACCGAGTAGGCCAGCACGCCGTAAATGCCCACGCAGGCCAGGCCCAGGGCCGAGAGGGCGAAGAGGGCCAGCAGCAGGGTCACGAAGCGTTGAGCCGAGAGAGAGCGGCTGGCGATCTGGCTGAAGGGCGCTGCGGCCGAGAGGGGGAGCTGGGGATCGACTTGAGCCAGGGCCTGGCGCACCGACGGCACCAATGCGGCGGCATCGCCTGAGCCGCGGACCCCCACCCACATGGCGTGTCGGATCAGTCCGGTGGCTTCATGAAACTGCTCCATGGGCCGGTAGAAGGTGCTGTTGGGAGGGCGAGCGAAGCTCACCTGACGGACGTTTTCCACCACCCCCACGATCGTGGCCCAGTCTTTGTCCTGGCCGCGCGTGTTCTGGGAGATGCGCTGGCCCAGGGGGTCGCTGTCGGGGAAGTAGGTTTCAGCCAGGGCCTGATTGACCACGACCACGTGTTGGGCGCCCCGTCGGTCGGCCTGGCTGAAGGCCCGTCCCTTGAGCAGGCGCATGCCCATGGTGGCGAAGTAATCGGGAGTGACGACCTGCCAGTCGCCTACCGGCTCGTTGCCCTCCACCAAGGGTCGGCCCTCGATCTCGAAGTCCCAGTCTCCGATCGAACCCGTCAGAGGAAGCCCGCGGAAAGAGGCCGCGTGGCGCACCGACGGCAGGGCGCGGATTTGCTCCAGCAGGCGGCGGTGGAAATCCTCCACCGCCTGCTCGTCGGGATAGGCGGCTTCAGGAAGTCCCAGGAAGAAGACCAGCAGGTTGTCGGGGTCGAATCCCGGGTCGACCTGGCTCAGCTTGTAGAGCGAACGCACTGTGAGTCCGGCGCTGATCACCAGCACCACGCACAGGGCCACCTCGGCCACCACCACCGCCGAGCGCAGGCGCTGCCGCGGGGCGCCGGCGGTGGAGACGCGCTGGCCTCCCAGTCCGTAGCAATGGCTGGAGCGGCTCCAGCGCAGTGCGGGAGCGATGCCGAAGAGGAGCCCGGTGAAGAAGCTCACCAGCAAGGTGAAGAGGGCCACCCGCCAGTCCAGCGCCGCTTCCTGCAGGCGGGGGACGCTGGCCGGTCCCAGAGTCACCAGCAACTCCACCAGTCCCATGGCCAGAAACAGTCCTGCCGCTCCGCCCAGCAGCGCCAGCAGCACGTTCTCGGTCAGCAATTGCATCATGAGCCGTCCGCGTCCCGCTCCCAGGGCGCTGCGCAGGTCCATTTCCAGGCGCCGCAGGTCGGAGCGCGCCATCTGCAAGCCGGCTACGTTGGCGCAGGCGATCAGCAGAAGGAATCCGACGGCGGCCAGCAGCACCCAGAGCGCGTCCCGCGAGGGACCCACCACCTCCTCCTTGAGAGGAGTCAGGAAAGCTCCGTAGAGCCCCTCCTCGGGATAGAGTCCCTGCTCGGTAAAGCGGCGCGCCCTTTGCCTCACCTCGGCGTCGGCCTGTTGCAGGCTGAATCCGTCCTTGATCAGGGCGGCGGCCGCGTACTGGTGCCACCCCCTTATGCTGCGGTCGTAAGACTCCTTCACCGTCAGGGGCAGGATCAGGTCGGTGCTGCGGCCCGCCACGATGTCGGTAGGCAGGCGGAATCCAGGCGGCAGGATTCCCACGATCTGGGCCGGCACGCCGTCGATCTGCAGGGTCTCCCCGACCAGGGCCGGGTCTCCTCCGAAACGGTTCATCCACAAGGCGTGTCCCATCAGCGCCAAGTAATGGTCGGTGTCCTGTGCCTGGCCTGTGGAAACGACCCTTCCCGCGTCCGCCGGAAGCAGGGAGCCCAGGTGAGGGCGGATGGAAAGCACCTGCTGCAAGGAAGGCGTAATGAGGGTCGCCCGGACGCGCTCGGGCTCTCCCTGGCCGGTCAGGTTGACGCTGCCGCTTGACCAGATGGAGACGTGCTCGAGGCTCTCCACCTGGTCCCGGAAGTCGAGGAACTCGGCCATCGACAGTTGGCCCTTGGGCTGTCCGCGCCAGGTGCTCCACAGGGTCACGATGCGGTCGGGGTCGGGGTAGGGAAGCGGCTGCAGCAGTACTCCGTTGACCAGGCTGAAAATGGCGCTGTTGGCGCCGATGGCCAGGGCCAGGGTGAGGACGGCCACGATGGTGAAGAGGGGATTGCGGCGCAGAGAACGCCAGGCAAAGGAAAGGTCTTGTCTCAAGGTACCCACGATGATGCCTCCCCGGCCCTGTACAGCCGAGCTGAGGACTCCCCTGGCGAGGGATCGGCGGATCTGTTTGAGGCGGGCGTCCGCGCCCCGCAGCAGCAAATCGGAGAGCGCCCGCGTCCAGAAGCGAAGACGGGCGGCTGGTCCGCCGCGGTAAGCTTCACGGGCCAGGTCTTCCAGCAGATGCTCCATCTGAGGCCCGCAACTACGCCGCACTTCCTGCGGGTAGAGGAGGCCCAGGCGGCGGCACAGCCACATCATGAGGCGGAACGAGGCCCGCCTGGCCGGTTCCATCTAGGCCTCCCCGATCAGCTTGGCCTTCTCGGCGCTGGAAACCAGGCGGCGCATGCGCGAGGCCTCGGCCGCCGCCACCGCCCGTCCGGTCTCGGTCAGGCCGTAGTAACGCCTTCTCTGATCCTCGTCCTCGGCGGGTTGCCGCGGCGATTCCTGCAGCAACCCGTCCGCCATCAGGCGGCGCAACACGGCGTAAAGATTCCCCGGCATCAGGCTGACCTGCCCCTCGGATTGCCTTTCGATGTCCTTGACGATGCCGTATCCGTGGCGAGGCTCATCGAGCAGGGCCATCAGAACCATGAAGTCGACGGGTTTGAGTGGCAGAAAACGCTCAACCTGGGCAGCGGAGGAAGCGCCTTCCCGACCTTCTTTTCTGCTTGCTTTCATTATAATGATTATCAGTATAGTATGATTCGCCGATTCCCGCAAGGGGCCATTTGTCGCCCTCGAACCGCAGGGGGCCGCACTCTTAAGTGGTTGAATCGAGGCACTTTTACCCTTGCTTCAATTGTGAGACAATCGAGTCGGTATCAGAATCGTGGAGGAGTATCGATGTTTCTTGCCCGGGTATTGCTCATCTCTCTGCTGGCGCCGCCGCTTTCGGGCGGGCAGGAGCCCTCGCCCGCTTCTCAGCGGGACTTGGGGGAAATCGACTTTCCCGTATCGGGGTCGCCCATGGCCCGCCAGCACTTCATCCGGGGCGTCCTCTGGCTGCACAGTTTCGAGTATCCCGAGGCCCGCGAGTCTTTCCAGAAGGCTCAAGAGGCCGATCCCGACATGGCTATGGCCTATTGGGGCGAGGCCATGACCTGGAATCATCCCCTTTGGAACCGGGAAAACCGCGAGCAGGCCCGCCAGGCCCTGCAAAAGCTGGGCGCCGACGGCCAAGAACGGCTGGCCAAGGCTCCCACCGAGCGCGAGAAAGACTATTTGAGGGCGGTGGAGATTCTCTTCAGCGAGAAGGAAAAGACCGTCCGCGACCAGGAATACGCCGAGTTCATGGGGCGCATGAGAGAGCGCTATCCGGAGGACCTCGAGGCGGCCAGCTTTTACGCCTTGGCTCTCTTGGGAACTTGTCACCAGGGACGGCATATCCCCACCTACATGCGGGCGGCCGCTGTGGCCGAAGAAGTCTTCCTGAAGAATCCCCGTCATCCCGGCGCCTTGCACTACCTCATCCATTCCTACGACGATCCGGTGCACGCGCCCTTGGGGCTGCGTCAGGCGCGTCTCTATGCCGACATCGCACCTTCCGCCGCCCACGCCCTGCACATGCCTTCCCACATATTTCTGGCGCTGGGCATGTGGGATGACACCGAGGCCTCCAACATCGATTCCTATCGGGCGGGAGAGCAACGCCGCCAGAAGCGAGATCTTCCCCTATCCGAACGCAACTATCACGCACTTTACTGGCTGCACTACTCCCTGCTGCAGCAGGGCCGCTATGGTGAAGCCATGTCCAAGCTGCGTCTGGTCGAGGAGGACGCCTCCAAGGACGAGGCCGCCCATATCCGACGCCACCAGGCCCTGATGCGGGCGGCCCAGATGGTGGAATCGCGCCGTTTCGACGAGGCGCCTCCGGCGGCGGGGACGCAGGGGCTGAATCCTTCTTCGCTGGCGGCCCAGTTCTTCGCCGACGGGTGGGCGGCGCTGCGAGACGGACGTTTGCAGCGGGCTCAGCAGATCGTGCAGGAGATGAACGAACGCCGCCGTCAGGCCGAAGCCGGCCAAAGGGGCGATACGGCCGGTTATACCAGGGTGGGTCCGCCCCCCACGCAGGAAGCACAGGTGATGGCCCTTCAGTTGCAGGGGTTGCTGGCACTGGCCCGCGAGGAAGCTTCGCAGGGACTGGACTTGCTGCACGAGGCAGCGGCCCGGGAGGCGGAGCTCCCGGCTGGATTCGGACCGCCTGTCCCCGTCAAGCCCTCTCATGAGTTGCTGGGCGAAGTGCTGCTCGAGAGGGGCCGGGCGGCCCAGGCCGTGGAGGCCTTCCAACAGTCCCTGCAACGCCATCCCAACCGGGCTCTGTCGTTGCTGGGCCTGATGCGGGCGGCCTCGGCGGCAGGAGATGGGGAAGCCGCCGAGAAGGCGCGCCGCCGTCTGGCAGAGGTGTGGAAAGATGCCGACGACGAAGTCCGGCCCAGCCAGCTCACCTCTGGTGTCGGCTAGGCGTTCGAGGCAAGGTCAGGAGCAAAGTTCATGCAAGAAGGAACGCTGCGCAAGGAAATTCAACAGAACAAGCCCTTCGCCTCGCTAGGACAGGAAGCGCTGCTTTCTCTCTTCCGCACCACCGACCTGCTCAAGAGGCAGGTTTCCCAGGTGGTGGAGCCCCGCGGAGTGACCCTTCAGCAATACAACGTCCTGCGCATTCTGCGGGGAGCCGGCAGCGGGGGCCTGCCCACTTTGGCCATTGGAGAACGGATGATCGAGCAGACGCCGGGCATCACCCGCTTGCTGGACCGTCTGGAGAGCAAGAGTCTGGTACGCCGCCAACGCAGCCGCCAGGACCGGCGCCAGGTGTTTTGCTATATCACTCCTCGGGGTCTCGACCTTCTCAGCGAACTCGACCAGCCCATCCTCGATATCGACAAGGACGGCTTGGGCATGCTGGAGAGGGACGATCTGCGCACCCTCATCCGCCTCCTCGACCGCATCCGCTCCCAACAGCCTTCTTCCTGAGAGCTTCAGCGATAGTCGAAAAGGACAAAGAGGAGCGCTCCCAGTACCCCTCCGGCCAGCGGACCCAGTACGGGAATCCAGGAGTAGGCCCAGTCCGATCCGCCTTTGCCGGGTATGGGCAGCAGGGCGTGAGCCAGGCGGGGACCCAGGTCGCGGGCGGGATTGATGGCGAATCCCGTGGGGCCTCCCAGTCCCAGGCCGATGGCGAAGACCAGCAGTCCCACCAGCAGGGGTTGAAAGCCGCTGGAAAAAGCCACCGAAAGGTCGATGCCTCCAGGTCCGTCAAGCAGGCTGGCGTTGGCCCCGATGGCCATGACGCCGAAGACCAGCACGGCGGTTCCGATGACTTCGCAGACGAAATTGGAGGCGCTGGAAGGGACGGCGGGAGCGGTGGAGAAGACCCCCAGCTTAAGCCCCGGATCGGAAGTGGCCGACCAATGGGGCAAGTAGGCCAGCCAGGCCAGCCCCGCTCCTACCCAGGCGCCCGCCATCTGAGCCGCCATGTAGCCGGGCACCAGTTCCCAGGGGAAGGCTCCCACCGAGGCCAGTCCCAGCGTCACGGCCGGGTTGATGTGAGCGCCCGAGACGCGTCCCACCGAATAGACGGCCAGGGCAACCGCCAACCCCCATCCCGTGGTGATGACGATCCAGCCCGAATCGTGGCCCTTGGTTCGCTTGAGCAGGACATTGGCGTTGACCCCGACTCCCAGCAGAATGAGCAGCAGCGTTCCCACGAATTCGGCAGTGTAGACAGACATTGGCAAAGGATAGACGAAGCGGGGGCCGTCGCCAAGTTGGGCCTGGAAGCGGACTTTTCAGGTGAAGAAGAGGGTGAATCTTTGTTGCAGGGACAAAGCCGTGTATAATCCCGGTTTTGCGTGCGACTTGAATTCTTATGGGTCGGCAAGACCAGGAAGGCTTCGCTGGCCGACCTGGAAAAAGAATACCTGAAGAGAATCCGCCGCTTTCATCCGGCGGGCGTCTCCACGGTTCCTGAACAGAACCGCAAGGACGCCCATCAAAGCGCCGCCGCCGAGCGTCGCGAGGCGGAGGCGATCCTCAAGCGGTTGCCTTCGCAAGCCCGCTTGGTGGTGCTCGACGAAAGGGGTTCTCAGGTCACCAGCCGGGGACTTGCCGGCTGGCTGAAGCATTGGACTCTAGGCGGGCTTTCTCAGGTCGTTTTCGTGGTCGGCGGCCATACGGGCCTTCCTCAAGAGGTCCGCGGCAAGGCCGACCGGATACTGTCGTTGAGCCGGATGACATTGCCCCACGAGTTGGCACGGGTGGTCTTGCTGGAGCAGATATATCGGGCGGCGACGATCCTTCAAGGACTGCCTTACCACAACGAATGAGGAAGCCGCCATGGCGGCTGCGTTACAAGAGGATACAGATGGACGATAATCAACGACGACAATTCGAAGCGAAACTCCTCGAAAAACAGCAGGAGCTGGTCGACAAGGTCAAGAAGTCTGAAGAGTACGGCAGAGAGGCGGAGTCGGAGGAAGAGAGCCCTGATTTGGTGGACAAGGCCTCCAGTTCCTACACCAAAGAGTTCATGTTTCGTCTCAGCAACTCCGACCGCCAGCTCTTGCAGATGGTCAATGCTGCCATCGACCGCATCCGCAACGGCCAATACGGCGTGTGCCAGAACTGCGAGGAGTCCATCAACGAGAAGCGCCTGGAGGCCGTTCCCTGGGCCCGCCTCTGCCGCGATTGCCAGGAACTCCAAGAACAGGGCAGACTTTAGCGAAGTGCGACGTTCGAAATGCGAAGTTCGCAGGGGCGGCACGGCCAGCCTGGGTAGCGAGTAACAGCACTTCGAAAATCGAACTTGGCAGCCCGCACTTCCTATTGGGTTGTTTCAGGCAGGGGGATGATCTCGAAGCGTGCCTCTTCTTCCAGCACTCTTTCGCCGATGTGGTCCTTCACCTTGACGCTCAGGTTGTAGGTCCCTTGGGGCAGGTCGGTCAGAGGGATATGGCGGACCAGCACCATCCGGTAGGGTGAGAAGTATTGGATGGCGTCCCCGTTGCGCTCCTCCACTTCCTTAACCACCTCTCCCTTGCCGTTCTGCAGGGAATAGGTGATGGAGACGTCGGGAAGCTGGGTGGCCTGATCCTGCTCGATATTGTAAACCTGCATGTAGGACCCTAACTCCTCCCCTTCATAGAAGGAATCGCCCAGGTTGGGCCAGACCTTGAGGTCGCCGATGACGAAGAGGTCGTCGGGCTTGGCGTTGACGGGCGCGGGTTCGATGATCTTGGAGAGGATCAGCGAACTGGCCATCAGTTCCTGCTCTTTGTCGAACCTGGGAACGATCAGTCCTGTCTGCAGAACTCCGGCGCGATTGCTGTTCTGGTCTTTGACCACTACGTCAAGGCGGTAGCGGCGCCCGGCCTCCAGCAGGTTGTTCTTCTGATAGAGGGACTTGATCTGCAGCCCCCTCTGCAGCAGGTTGGGGGGATACTCGGCCACCACCGTCTCTTCGAACTCGCCTTCCAGGCGTCCCACCATGTTGCGGATCACCCCGTAGATATTGACCTTGGCCTGGTGGACGCCGTTGACGAGTTCAAAGGTCAAGTCCTTGTTCTCGAGCTGCACCGCCACCGGGACCAGCACCTGGTTGTCGTTGATGCGGATGTAGGAGCTGTCGACCTGGAAGGGCAGCTCGTTGTAGGTGAGGTTGGTGGAGACGATCTGGCGCAGATCGGGAAACTTGACGTCGGGGGCCCTGGTGGCCAGGGCGAAGCGGCTGTAGCGGGCGAAGGGAGTATCGCGCGACGAATAGCCGTGCTTGTTGAGCCAGGCTGCGTTGCGCTCCAGTCCGGGATGGAAGAATCCTCGGTCGATGCGTCCGCTGTCGACCCTCATCAGTTCCCAGATGGTGGGCGCTGTGCCCGAGATGTAGAGCAGCATGTCCTTCTCTTCGGGGCGCAGGGCCAGGCGGTACTCGCCGCTGAAGGAGTTGTCGACGAACTCCAGCGAGATGTCGCCTCCCATGCCTTCGATGTGGCGGTAGTGCCAGACCTCGAAGGGATAGGTGAAGGTGCGCGTCCCGCCCTCCTGGATGGGCCGCTGGTAGCTTCCTCCCGAGGGGTGGCGCTCGATGTAGTCCGGTTCGCCGTGAATGATGTAGACGCGTCCGCGGTCGGTCATCCAGCCGGGCTTGCCGCTCTGGAAACGCTCGTTGGCGAAAGCGATGCGCCGGTAGTGCTCTTCCTTGAACTCGTTGTTGGCGGTGTTGGGATTGGGATCGCGGCGAAACCAGAATTGCTCGATGAAGGCTTCTTTCTCTTCGGGAGTGGTGAGGCTGTTGAAGACGTCTTTCTCTTCATCGTTGATGATGTACTTGACGTCGGTCTCGAGCCATTTCTTGAAGTAGTCCTCCGACTCTTCCTGACGTCTCTGATCATCGTCCTGGGCCGCCGCCGGGGCGCCCAAGGCCAGAATCAGGAGCAGAAGGGGGAGCAATCTTGCGAGCATAGGTTAAGTCCTCTAGAGAGCATCTAATGGATTTCGAAACGGGTTCGGTTAATGGCGTAGTTTCGCGAATGATAGTCGACGACGTTGACCTGCACGTGGTAGGGCCCCGGACGCAGTTCGGAGAGATCGACGATGGAACTGAAGGCGATGGTGCCGGTCTCGGGATCGGAAAACTTGTCCAGCAGGCGGGGCCCGCTGCTGGCGGGCACCGAGCCGTCCTCGGCGATGAACTTGTAGCTGGCCATCAAGGAGGGGTCGCCGTCGCGCGTCTCCGGGTTGTAGATCTTGAAGTAAAGCACCATGCGGTCCTTGCGGCGGAAGGAGGAGTCGGCCTCGGGCAGGATCTGCCACTGTTCCACCACCAGGTTGCGGCCGAGTCCCGGATCGAATTCCTGGCTGAGGGTGCTGGCCAGCACGATGTCGCTGACGGCCACTTCGCTGGGCGCGTTGGGCGGCGTCTTGACGGATTGGATGGAGGAACCCATATTGCCGCTGAAAACGTCCTTGACCACGGTGGTGATCCGATAATCGCTGTAGGGCAAGTTGAACTCGTTGACGTAGCGCAGACTCTGGTCCTTGAGTTCCTTGTACTGGTCCTTGGTGTAGAAGATGTCCAGCGGCTTGTAGATCTCGTCCACCAGGCTGCCGTCCTCGGCTTTGCGCACCTGCACCATCAGGTCGACCTTGAGATGGCGGATGTCCTTGCGCTTCTCCACCTTGAGGTCCTTGATGGGCAGTTGCCAGGTCAAGGTCAGGTTGGCCATGTCGGGTTCGGGAAAGCACTGAGCCTGCATGTGCACCGGAAGGCTTCCCAGGCTGACGTGGGCCGTCACCTGTTCGCGCAGCACCTGGCGGCTGCTGTCACGGCGCTCCCGTTCGGCCTGGTTCTCCTCCAGCAGGTCTCCGGGGGAGCGCAGCAGGTCTTCGATCATGCGCGCCGAGTCGCCGATTCCCCCCACGGGAGCATCGGTGCCGCGGGTGGAGACGGCGCCAGGACGCCCCACGCGGGTCAGCCGGTAGCGCAAGCTGGTGGGGATGAGGTCGCTCATCTGGACGCCGCCCCGGGCCCAGATCTCGGCCGCGTGTTCCTGGGCCGTAACCGATTCGCCCAGCGTGAAGTCTTGTTCGGTGAGTCCCACGGCCGGCTCGAAGACGGCGATCAGACGTCCCTTGTAGTACTTGGCCGCGGGTAGGGAAAAGTAAGTCCAAACGATGCGTTGGCGTTGGGCCCCGGCGGCGGCGCTGCCTCCCTGTCCGCCGCGCGAAGAGGGGACGCCGCGTCGCGTGTAGACCGAGTCGGCGGTGACGAATTGCTCCTGGTCGGGAGGACCGTGAATGATGTAGACCCGGCCCCGGTCGGTTCTCCAGCCGGGAATGCCCTCGCTGAAGTTCTGGTTGGCGTACTCGAAGCGTTCGTAGAACGCTTCTTTGTACTCGTTTCGCTCACTGTCGGGCGTGGGGTCCCGACGCTTCCAGAATCGTTCGATGAAAGCCCGACGCTCCTCCTTGGTCTTGAGGCTCTCGAATTCCTTGGCCTCGGCCTTGGAGGCGATCCACTTGACTTCTTGCTCGACCCAATCCTTGAAGCGCTCCTCCCCATGCGCCGACGAAAAGGCCCAAAGGCCGATCCAGACGCCGAAAATCAGGGAACGCATAGTCCAAAATTTTATCATAGCCGGGCCGCGCGCGGTAGCGGCCATGGAGGGGGCGGCCAGCCCCTTCCGTCCTCTTCTATATAATGGAGCCATGCTAAGGGTAGGGCGTTGCTTTTGGGCGATCGTTATAGGACTGGCCGGATGGGGGGCGGTTTGGGCCCAGACGGCCTCAAAGCCTTCGGTGGTGCTGGTCACCATCGACACCTTACGGGCCGACCGGGTAGGGGGCGAAAAGTCCCTGACTCCTCACATCGACGCGCTGGCCGGCGAGGGCGTGACCTTCCAGAGAGCCATGGTGCAGGTGCCCATCACCTTGCCTTCTCATGCTTCCATCTTGACCGGCAGCCATCCCCTGTATCACGGCCTCCGCGACTTCGGGGGCATCCGCCTCAAAGAGGAGAGGGAAACCCTGGCCGAGATCCTCAAGTCGCAGGGCTACTCGACGGCCGCCTTCGTCAGTTCCTTCGCCCTCGATTCGACCTGGGGACTCGATCAGGGATTCGACCACTACCATGACGATTTCGACTTGAGCGGCTATCGGGGCGTCGGATTCAACGCCGTGGAGCGGCGAGGCGACCGCACGGTGGACGCGGTGTTGCGCTGGCTGGAACAGGAGGGGAACGCCGCCTCCCCGGGGCCGCTCTTCCTGTGGGTGCATCTCTTCGACCCGCATGACCCTTATGAGCCTCCCCCGCCCTGGAAAGAGCAGTACGCTCAGCGGCCCTATGACGGCGAGGTGGCCTTCACCGACCATCAAGTGGGGCGCTTGCTGGAGGGCCTGAAAGAGAAGGGGCTTTACGACGGTTCCTTGATCGTCCTCATGGCCGATCACGGGGAAGGACTGGGGGAGCACGGCGAAGAAACCCATGGGTTCTTCATCTACAACTCCACGCTCCACGTCCCCCTGGTCATGAAGTTCCCCGCCGGAGAGTACGCCGGCAAGCGGATCGAGGAAGTAGTGCAGTCCATCGACGTGGCCCCTTCCATCTTGCAGGTGCTGAGGATCGCGGGCGGCCGGCGCATGCAGGGGCGGGGACTGCTGGGCCTGGTGCGCAACGGACGCTATCCGGGCAGAGCGTCCAGCTACGGCGAGTCGCTCTACGCCCGCTTCCACTTCGGGTGGAGCTCCTTGACCAGCTACCAGGACGAGCGCTACAAGCTCATCCGCGCGCCCCGCATGGAGTTCTACGACCTGAGGCAGGACCCCGGAGAGGAAGACAACCTCTACGAAGCCAAGACCGCCCTGGCCGAACAGTACGACAACCTGCTGGAGCAGACCATCTCCAAGTTCAAGAACCGCGAGGGCGAGCAGGACCAGAAGCACGCTGAGATGGATGAAGAAACCCGCCAGCGCCTGCAGTCGCTGGGCTATGTGACGGTTTCGGCTGAAAGCGGCAGCGATATGGATGATGTGGGACGCGCCGATCCCAAAGACAAGATCGAGATCTTCTCCAAAGTGCGCCGGGCCACCATCTCCAGCGAAGAGGGCGATTTGCAGCGCTCCATCCAATTGCTGCGGGAAGTCAACGGGAAAGATCCCGACATCTACTCGGCCCGCTATCTGTTGGGACTGAACTACTTTCAGCAGAACAGCTACATGCTGGCGGTGAGCGAGTTCAAAGAGGCCATCCGCGTCTTCCCCGAGTCGGCCGATGCCGTCCACGCCTTGGCTACCGCTTACCTGAGCCTGGGGCTTGAGGAAGAGGCGCTGCTGGGTTTCGAACAATTGACCCGGCTCGAGCCCGAGCGTCCGCGGGGCTATGTGGGGAGGGGCGGAATCGCCCTTAAGGAGAAACGCCTGCGAGAGGCCGAGCAACTCTTCCGCAAAGCCCTGGAGATGGGCGACGACAACCGGGCGCCGGTCGGCCTGGGACGCGCCCTGGTGGCCCAAGGCGACCTGCAGCAAGGCCTGGAGGTCTTTCTCTCGGTGCTGGCCCGCTATCCCAACATGGCCGAGATTCACCAGTTGCTGGCCTACACCTACCGGCAAATGGACCGTCCCCAGGAGGCGCGCCGCCATCAAGCCGCCTTCCAGCGCCTCACGGGCTCGCAACGCTAGGGCCACCACGGTGGCCCTAGTTCTGAACCAGGTCGACGTCCAACCTTATCCCACGCTTTCAGCGTGGATAACGAGCTGCGATGAACCCAGGGTTCTGACCCTTGCCGCGCTACGCTTGCGGCGGGTCCCACCCTGGGCTGACGAATCGCTCGCTTTCAGCGGGCCCGGACTTTCCTGCGGAGATTTCCCGATCGGCGACCGAAAGAGGTCCGAAGTGCGAATGGCGAAGTTCGAAGACCCGAAGGGGAGGAATTCGCTCCCAACGCTGAAAGGCGTGGAATAACGCAACGGCGGTGGCCTAAAACTCTGGACCAGACCGCGTCAATAAATCCTGAATGGAACGGAGCGGCGCAGGGAGCGGCCGGTGGGTTGGTCGGTGATGTGCACCATCAGGTCGTACTCGCCGGGATCGAGGGTCCTGAGCGGAAAGCTGAGGGCGTAGACGATGATGTCGCGGTTGTCGCCCGTGAGGTAGGTGAGTTCCTTGACTTCGGTGGCCGCCACCGGCTGGTTGCCTTGCTTGAGGCAGACGGCTTGCAGGCTGACCTGAGGCTGCTTCCCGTCGTCCAAGGAGGGGTTGTAGACCTCGACCAGGGTGGTCAGGTTCTGGCGGCGGCGGAATCGTTGATCGACGCTGGGGACGAAGATCCACTCGTCCAGTCTGAGCGGATTCTGCTGTCCGTAGAGAATCCAGTCGCGGCGGCTGCGGGTGCGGGCCCGGCGCTGGAATTCGTCGCGGTGGATCACCTCCTCCACCAGCACCAGTTCGCTGGCCTCGAAACCCTCGACCTTGAGCCGCGGAACCTCGATGTCCTTTTCCCAGATGCCGATGCGCTTGTTCTCGATGTCGGAAACCACGACCCGGAATCGATAGGGTCCCGGAGGGGCCGCTAAGCGCGATTGGTAAGAGACCTGGCGGCTCAGAGCATCGTCTTTGTCGAGACTGCGGATACGGTCTTGAAACTGGGCCGCCGCCTGGCCCTCCGGGTTGATCAGCTCAGCGAAAAGGTCGACTTCCCGGGGGCGGGGATCGCCCTCCAGTCCGATCTGCACGTGGAGGGGAATGTTGACGTGCCCTCCCAGGCTGCGCAAAAAGGCATACCCGACCTGGACGGGAAGCAGCGACACGAAGACCCGGCCTTCAACCAGCGCTTCCATCTTGCGCCGCCGCTCCGCACGCTCTTCCAGCACCTCTCCCGAAGATAGGTTCAGGTCGGCTTGAGCCCGAATGATCTCGAACTGGTCGATGAGTTGGCTGCGGAAGGGATCGAAAACGTTGATGAGCAGGTCGGAGAGATCGGCCACCATGGGCTCGCCGGCGTAGACCACTCGGTAGTCGTTGCGCAGGTAATCGCGGTTGGTGATGAAGCGCTTGATGGCCAAATCGCGCTGTCGGCGCCGTTCAAGGTCGTCGTCGTTGCCTACCGATGCGATGATCTTCTGCATGCTGTAGAGATCGGTGGCATCCATCTTTGCGAAGATGATGGTGAAGTTGCTGCGGTAGCTGGTGGCCGAGGGCAGATAGCGGTAGATCCAGGTCTCGCTGGCCGGAGTCGGGAACTCGACGTCGATGATCGGCTGGGCCGTACCCGTCTGGTTGAGGATGTCGGTCGGGTTGCGGACGATGACCTTCTGCTGGCTGCCGTAGTAGTAAGAGACGTTATCGGGCGGGCCGTGGATGATGTAAGCGCGTCCGCGGGCGGTTTTCCATCCCGGTTTGCCTTCCCGGTCGAAGCGCCGGTTGGCGTATTCGATGCGGCGCAAGTGTTCCTGGCGGAACTCGTTGACGACGGTGGACGGGTCGGGGTCGCGGCGCTTCCAGAACAGCTCGATGAAACGCTCTCGTTCCTCGTCGCTCTGCAGGGAATTGAATTCGTCTTTCTCGCGCCCGGAAATGATGTAAGGGACCCGCTCCTGCAGCCATTTTTCGTAGTCCCGTCCTTCCTCCAGGACGGGAAAAGCCAGCATGAGCAAAAGTGCCAGCATAGGTCGCCTCGCCGTGGGGCTGACGTGGGGACAGGCCCGCGGTTATTCGCCGGAAGCCTTCTTGAGCACCGGCTGGAGAGGAAGCTCCACCGATTCCTTGAGCGTCTTGAGAACGATGGTGGTGCGGGTCGAGCGGACGGTTTCGATGGCGCGGATGCGCTTGCGGATCAACTCCGCCAGGTTCTCGGTGTCGGCCGCACGCACCTTGATCAGATAACAATCCTCCCCGTCCACCATGTGCACCTCTTGCACCTCGGGGACCTCGGCCAGCAGGGTGCCGGTATCCACGGCCTGCCCCCGCTCGTCGGTGGAGACGAAGACATAGGCCACCAACTCGAGGCCCAGGACCTGGGGATCGAGATTGGCCGCATAGCCCTGGATCACGCCTTGAGATTCCAGCTTGCGAATGCGCTCGAAGATGGCCGACGGAGCCATGCCTACACGCCGCGCGATCTCGGCGTTGGAGGTACGGGCATTCTGCTGGATGATGTTGAGGATTCTTACGCTGATGTCATCGAGCATTGTGCACCGATATTCGATGGTTTGGGACGAATTGTCAAGAGAGAATCAATTCAGGCGTCCGTTTTTCTTCTTGGGGCGCTCTTTTCAGACGAATTGCCCTACTAATACTGTAAGTCTCAAACGGTTCAGGGGCTTTTTTGATGTTCAGCGATCACCAGTTATCTAAGAGATAACAAGTTCAGGACGCTTCTTGACAGTACGCAGCACGCTCATGGTGCGGGTGCGGTCCACTCCCGGGCAGCCCTTGACGGGTCCTCGCAGAAAGGAGGCCAGGGCCTCAGGGTCTTGCACCGCCACCTTGAGCAGAAGGCAGTCGTCCTGGTCAACGAGATGGATCTCTTCCACCTCGCGCAGGAGGGAGAGTCGGTCGGCTACTGCCGAATCGCGTTGTTGGGGCTGCAGATAAACAAAGACAAAAGCCGAGAACCTGCCGGGTCGGCGCCGGTTCCTGCGCTTAAAGCAGTTTCTCGCCGCCGATGATGCTGCCAGATTCATGAGCCTTCCCAAGTCTATGGTCTTGAGACGCAGCCGACCTCGGCCAGGTTCATCTTTTTGGAGCCGCCCAACGAAAAAGGCCCGCCGCGCTCGGCCGAGAGCGGCGGGCCCAATGGAGATAGGTTCTCCGATACCTAGAATATGAACTTCAGCGCGAACTGAATTTCACGTGCGTCGAAAGCTCCCGTCGATTTTCCGAAGAAGCTCGAGGTGAAGCTGCGGCTGGGCTGGGTCAGGTTGACCCGGTTGGTGATGTTGAAGAACTCGGCGCGGAACTGCAGCCGGGCGTCTTCGCCGCCCATCCAGGGCACCTGGAAGTTCTTGAACAGCGAGA
>DATIPQ010000066.1 GCA_035471785.1 Acidobacteriota bacterium | reverse complement strand
TGAAACGAAAAAATCACCAGCAGCGAGAGCAATGCGCTTTTCATCGGGACACCTCCGGAATGGAGGCTAGCACGGTCAGCCCATCACCGCTAGGGCAGTGCGTCAGAAGTTTTGAGCCACCCTGTCGCGTTATCCCACGCTGTCAGCGTTGGGGCCTTTGCCGTCTGAAACCCAGGGTGGCGCCGCCGTCTCGCTGGCGCTCGCCGCGGCTGACCCTGGGCTGGCGAATCTGTCCCTGTCAGGGACAAGAACGGAGGGCCCTGGCTCAGAACTTATGACCGGCAGCACTAGCTGCCCATCGGTGGGAGCGGGCTACCTTGATGCCGAGTGAGACAATCCAGAAGGCTCTGCAAGCCTGCCTGGGAGTACGGGCCGAGATTGTCGGCCATCAGGTTCTAGCCAAGGCGTCTAGCTTCCCTATCGACACACTGCAAATCCAGCCAGCCTCTGGCGAGAGAGTCGAGGTGGTTTGCAAGCATCTTTCCAGGGACCGGATGTTGGAGGGGGCGGCGGGCGCTAAGCCGGGGTTTGTCGTGGATCCGCTGAGGGAGGCGGCGGTTTATCTGGATTTGTTGGCTCCATTGCAGGATGAATTGGGGACGGCGCGGTTTTATGGGTTTGAGGACGGCATTCTCTTTATCGAGCGCGTGCGGGGGGCGGAGTTGTATGAATGCGGGATCGAGTCCTGGCAAGAGGCCGCGAGGTGGCTGCGGCGCTTCCATGAGCATTTCGCCGACAACTGGTCGGGATCCGAGCATCTTGAGGAGAGATTGCTGAGCTATGACGCCGCCTGGTTTGAACGCTGGGCTGAGCGGGCGGGCCGGTTTCTCGAGGGGGAGTCGGCTGCGTTCGAGTCGGCGCGTGCGGGATTCTCGAAGCGGGTGGAGGAGATAGAGTCTTACCCGCAGGGGCTTGTTCATGGCGAGTTATACGCCTCGAACGTGCTGGCTGAGGATCGCCGCATCGTTCCCATCGACTGGGAGATGGCGGGGCGAGGGCCGCGGTGGCTGGACTTGGCCGCCCTCACCAGCGGGCCCTGGAAAGCAGACGAAATCACCCAAATCGAAGGCGCCTACGGCCTGGCCGACGCCGACCGGCCCAAAGTCGCCTTCCTGCGCCGCGCCCTGGCCTTGCAATGGCTGGGCTGGAGCCCCGACTGGAAGCCTCCCAAGGGCCAGCGCCAGAACTGGCTGGAAGTATTTCTGTCCGACGGCTAGTGCTGCCGGGGTCATAAATTCTGCGCCAGGGCCGTCGGTTTTTGTCCCTGACAGGGACAGATTCGCTAGCCCGGGGTCAGCCCCGGCGAGCGCTAGCGAGACGGCGGCGCCACCCTGGGTTTCAGACGGCAAAGGTCCGAACGCTGAAAGCGTGGAATAACGCGACAGGGTGGCTCAAAACTTCCGACGCACTGCGCTAGTCCGGTGCTTGGCTGAGTGGCCGGGAGCGGGTAAGCTGGCAGTGATGTTGGGTGCTTCACTGCGACCGGCCCTTGTCTTGTCGGCGGCTTTGCTGGCAACTCAGGCGGTGGCGGCGCAAGGTCAAGGTAGTGCGCGGGAACTTTACATGCGGGCCTGCGCCGCCTGCCATGGGGCGGACGGACGGGGGGCGCCGGCGGAGCAGGTGGGGTTCGATACGCCGCTGCCCGATTTCACCGACTGCGGCTTCGCCACCCGCGAGCCCGACGGCGACTGGCTGGCGGTGGCCCACCAGGGAGGGCCGACTCGGGCCTTTTCCGAACTCATGCCGGCCTTCGGGCAAGCCCTCACCATCGAGCAACTGCAGCGGACGCTCGATCACCTGCGCACGTTTTGCAGCAACGACGACTGGCCGCGGGGCGAATTGAATCTTCCCCGTGCCCTTTTCACCGAGAAGGCCTACCCCGAAGACGAAGCCGTCTACACCCTCGATCTCTCGCTGGAGGGGGAAGGCGCGGTGCTCAACGAAGTGGTCTACGAAAAGCGCTTCGGGGCCCGCAACCAATTCGAACTGGCGATTCCCTTCGGCTGGAACGAGCTGGGCTTGCCAGGAGCCGCAGGAACCGCCTGGAATGGCGGCGTGGGCGATGTCGCGCTGGGTGTTAAGCGCGCCATGTGGCATTCCTTCCAGAAAGGCTCGATCTTCAGCCTGACGGGAGAAGTCATCCTGCCCACCGGCGACGAGGACGACGGACTGGGCAAAGGCACGGCCGTCTTCGAGCCCTTCGCCTCCTACGGGCAGGTGCTGCCGTCCGGTTTTTTCATCCACGCCCAAGCCGGACTGGAATTGCCTTTCCACACCGACAAGGCCGAGCAGGAGGCCTTTTGGCGCTTCGTGCTGGGCCGCAGCATCGCCGCCGGCCGCTGGGGACGCACCTTCTCGCCTATGCTGGAGGTTCTGGCCGCCCGCGAACTGGAATCGGGCCAACCGGTCGACTGGGACCTGGTGCCGCAGGTGCAGATCACCCTCAACCAGCGCCAGCACGTCATGTTCAACATCGGCGTACGGCTGCCGGTGACCGATACCGACGTCCGCGAAACCCGCCTGGTCTTCTACATCCTTTGGGACTGGTTCGACGGCGGATTCCTGGAGGGGTGGTAGGCATGCGCATCTGGACACTGGCCCTGTTGCTGTTGGCATTGACCGGCTTATCCTCGCATGGCCGGACCGAGGAGTCCCCGGCCGAGAGAGATCAGCCGGCGGACGGGTTAAAAGCGGCGGCTCCGCAGATGTTCCTGACCTCTGACCGCTGCATGGCCTGCCACAACAACCTCACCAGCCCCGACGGCCAGGACGTCTCCATCGGTTCCGACTGGAGAGCCTCGATGATGGCCAACTCGGCCCGCGACCCCTACTGGCAGGCGGCGGTGCGGCGCGAGGTGCTGGACCATCCCTCGGCACAGGCGGCCATCGAGGACGAATGCGCCAAGTGCCATATGCCCATGTCGCGCACCCAGGCTCACGCCGACGGCCTGAAAGGGCAAATCTTCGCCCATCTGGCTCAAGACGGCTCCGGCGCTGCCGCCCTGGCCGCGGACGGCGTGTCCTGCACCGCCTGTCACCAGATCCTGGACGAGAACCTGGGGACCCGCGAGAGCTTTGCGGGCGGATACCTGATCGACCGGACGACTCCCCTGGGACAGCGTTGGATCTTCGGTCCTTTCGAGGTCGACGCCGGACGCCGCGCCATCATGAACTCGGCCTCCCGCTTTCAGCCTTTGCAGTCGGCCCACATCCAGAGTTCGGAGGTGTGCGCCACCTGCCACACCCTCTACACCCACACGCTGGACGAGGACGGCCAGGTGATCGGCGAGTTGCCCGAGCAGGTGCCCTATCAGGAATGGCAGCACAGCGCCTACCGCGATTCCCAGAGCTGCCAGTCCTGCCACATGCCTGTGGTGGAAGGCGAGATGCCCGTCAGCAGCGTCTGGGGAGAACCGCGCCAGGGCTTCTCACGCCATGTCTTCCGCGGAGGCAACTTCTTCATGCTGCGCATGCTGGGTCGTTACCGCGACCAACTGGGCGTGCAGGCCCTGTCCGGGGAACTGGAGACCGCGGCGCGGCGGACGGTCGAGCATCTCGAGACCTCTTCAGCGCGCCTGAGCCTGACCGACCTCCGGCTGCAGGGGAATCGCCTGCAAGCCCGCGTTCTGGTGGAAAACCTGGCCGGCCACAAGTTGCCCACCGCCTATCCGTCGCGGCGCGCCTGGTTGAGCGTGACGGTCTCGGACCGCCAGGGTGAGGCCGTCTTTCAGTCGGGAGCTTTCAAGGCCGACGGATCGATCGAGGGCAACGACAACGACGCCGACGGCAGCCGCTACGAACCCCACCACCAGCGCATCGAATCGGCCGATCAAGTGCAGATCTACGAGGCTGTGTTGGCCGATCCTCAAGGCAGGGTCACCACCGGCCTGCTGACCGCCATCCGCTATCTCAAAGACAACCGCCTCCTGCCTCGCGGATTCGACAAGTCGACGGCCCATGAAGACATCGCCGTCAAGGGCCTAGCCGTCGAGGACGCTGATTTCGAGGCCCCCGGCGACGAAGTGCTTTACAGCATCGCCGTCGACCCCCGGAGAGGACCCTTCAGCGTCCGCGCCGAACTCTGGTACCAGCCCATCGCCTACCGCTGGGCCCACAATCTGGCTGAACGCCGGGCCATGGAAACCGAGCGGTTTGTCGGGTATTACAGGTCGATGTCCGACAACTCGGCGGTGGTGCTGGCTCGTGATTCCATCAAGGTGCCTTAGGGCGCCACTTCGCACTTCGCATATCGCACCTCGCACTTGGATCGGCCCTCCTTCGCTGAAGCCATGGAGGGCAGGCCCCCCTTCGGGGAGCCTGGAGGGCCACGGGCCTCTGGTTCACTCGGCCCGTAGCGCGTGGACGGGGTCGGTGCGGGTGGCTCGGCGGGCGGGGTGCCAGCAGGCCAGGACCGCGACCACGATGAGACCGAAGGCTACCGCCGCCAAAGTGAGCGGGTCGCCCCGCCCGACGCCGTAGAGTTGGTTGCGCAGCAGGGCTGTCAGGGGAAAAGAGGCGGCCAGGCCCAGGACCAGTCCCAGGGCCACTGGAATCAGTCCGTTGCGGAAGACCCAGGCGGCGATGCGCGAGGGGGCGGCGCCCAGGGCCATGCGGATGCCGATTTCCGGGATGCGTCGTCCCACCGTAAAGCTGACCACGCCGAAGAGTCCGACGCCGGAGAGAAGCAGGGCCAGCGCGGCGAAGCTGGCCAGCAGCCTGACCACCGAACGGCGCAGCCCCACCGAGGCGGCGATGTCCTGCTTGACTTCGCGGATCTGGAAGACGGGAATCTGAGGATCGATGCGGCGCAGCGTCTCGCGCAGTTGGGCGCGGGTGCCGTCGAGCATGCCCGGCGACGAGCGGACGATGAGCTGGACGAAGCGCCAGTCCCACACCAGTTGCTCGCGCAGCAGGAAGACGGCGGGACGGGTTTCCTGGTCGAGTCCCTGGTTGCGGACGTCGCCCACCACCCCCACGATGCGCATCCAGGGCATGAATCCAACCGGTCCCAGCGAGATGTGGGTGTTGAAGGGATCGTGATTCTGATCTTGCAGATAGCGCTTGAAGAAGGCCTCGTTGACCACGGCCACGGGCGGGGCATCGGCCCGGTCTTGCGGCTCGAAATCGCGTCCGCGCTTGACGCTCATCCCCAGGGTGCGGAAGAGGTCGCGTTGCGCCACCCGGTAGTAGACCGAGGGAGGCGACTGGCCCTCGCCGTGAGGACGCTCGCGGACTTGCAGCCAGGCGCTGTTGCCGCCCCCGGAAAGGGGCAGGACGGAGCTGTAGCTGGCGGCGGTGACGCCGGGCAGGGCCCGCGACTCTTCCACCACGCGCTGGAAATAGCTGTTGACATGGCTCCTCTCGGGATAGCGGTAGTCGGGAACGTAGAGGCTGACGGCCAGCAATCCCTCGGCTTCATAGCCGGGGTGCTGGGACACCACCTGGCGGAAGCTGCGCAGGGTCAGTCCGGCGGCGATCAGCAGCACCACGGAGAGCGCTACCTCGGCCACCACCAGTCCGCGCTGGAAGCGGCTGGCCGACTGTCCGCCGGCGCTGGTGCGTCCGCCGGCCAGGGCCGAAGCGGGGTCCTGGCGGGAAATGCGCAGGGCCGGCAGGATGCCGAAGAAGACACCAGCCGCCAGCGAGATGGCCAGCGAGAAGAGCAGCACGCGCGGGTCGATGGCGACCTCGTCCAGGCGCGGCATGTCGGCGGGCGCCAGTGCTTTGACCGCGTCCAGGCCCAGCCAGGCCAGCAGGACGCCGGCGGCGCCTCCAGCGGCGGCCAGTGCGAGGCTTTCCAGCAGGCTTTGCCAGAGGGTCTGCAGGCGTCCGGCGCCCAGCGCTTTGCGCACGGCCATTTCGCGCGTCCGCCCCATGTTGCGCACCAGCATCAGGTTGGCCAGGTTGACGCAGGCCACCAGCAGCACCGCTCCCACCGCCAGCCACAACAGGACCAGCGAGTCGCGGACATCGGATACCAGCACCTCCTGCAAGGGCATCAGCCGGATGCCGGAGTCGCCGTTGCTGACGGGATGCTCCTGGCGCATGCGTGCCGCCAATGACTGGTACTCGGCCTCCAGGCGCTGGCGTGCGCCGGGCGAGTCGGGCAGGCGCAGCAGAGCGCGCAAGAAGTACTCGCTGCGGTTTTCCGCCGAACCCGGAGAGAGCTGCACGGGCAGCCAGGCCTCGATGCGGGCGAAGGGGAAGTAGAAGCCGGCGGGCATCACGCCCAGCACGGCATGAGGACGTCCGCTCAGGCGCAGCTCCTGACCCACCGCCTGCTCGGGAGAGTCGTAGAGGCGCTGGGCCAGGTCGTGGGAAAGCACGATGACCCCCGCACGGCCGTCTTCCGGGGCTCCTTCTTCGCCGACGTTGACCTGGCGGCCCTCCTCGGAGGTCCAGGTGCGTCCGTGGGCGGGCTTCACCCCCAGCACGCCCAGCAGGTCGCCCAAGGCCAGGACGGTGCGGATGCTCTCGGGTTCGCTGCCTTCGGCCTGCAAGTCGAAGTTGGAGTAGAAATAGGCCGCCATCGACTCGTAGCCGCTGACCTGATCGCGCCAGTCGAGGTAGTCGGCGGGAGTGGCGGAGTTGATGCGCTCGAAGTCCTCAAGATCGTGAAACCAGACCGTCATCAGGCGGTCGGAGTCGAAATAGGGCAGCGAGCGCAGGATGACCTGGTCGATGAGGCTGAAAATGGCCGTGTTGGCTCCGATGCCCAGGGCCAGGGTGATCACGGCCAGGGCTGTAAATCCGGGACGCTTGGCCAAGCCGCGCAGGGTTCGTTTCAGGTCGACGGGAAGGGTCTTGAGCATATTCCACCTCGTTCGTCGGCGGACACGTCCCTGGCGGGGGCGTTTGAAGCGCAGGTGCAGGGCTTGAAGCAGCAGCGAACGGTATTCGCGGGTCCAGAAGAGCAGGCGGCGCCGGAATGAGCGTCCGCGTACCTCGTGGGCGCGCTGACTGAGAGTCTCCAGCACCTCGCGGGCATATTCGCTGCGGAATTCTGGCGGGAAGAGGCTGATTAGCCGCTTGGCCAATCTGAGCGGTTTTTTCGGGGCGTGCTTAGTTCGGTTCATCACTCGGCCCTTAGGGCCTGCACGGGGTCGGTCCGGGTGGCGCGGCGGGCGGGATGCCAGCAGGCCAGGGCGGCTACCAAGAGCAGTCCCAGGGCAACCGCCGAGAGGGTCAGGGGGTCGCCGGCCTGGACTCCGTAGAGTTGGTTGCTGAGCAGGTTGCTGACCGGGAACGATGCAGCCAATCCCAGCACCAGGCCGGTCAGCACCGGGATCAGTCCGTTGCGCAGAACCCAGCCTCCGATGCGCGAAGGGGCCGCGCCCAGCGCCATGCGGATGCCGATCTCCGGTATGCGCCGTCCAACCGTGAAGCTGACCACGCCGAAAAGTCCGACGCCCGAGAGGACCAGCGCCAGCAACGCGAAAGCCGTCAGCAGTTGCATAATGGCGCGGCGCAGTCCCTCCGAGTGAGCAATGTCCTGTTCTACCCGGCGGATGCGGTCAACGGGAAGCTGGGGATCGATGCGGCGCAGCAGGTCGCGCAGTTGGGAGATTGTGCTGTCAACGGTTGCGGGATCCGAGCGTACGATCAATTGGCTCCAGCGCCAAGGCCATTCGATCTGTTGGCGCAGCCGAAATACGGCCGGACGCGGGGGCTGGTCCAGGGCCTCGTTGCGCACGTTGCCGACGACTCCCACCACGCGGCTCCATGGCATCCCTCCGCTCGGTCCCAATGAGATGTGGACGTTGAGGGGATCCAAGTCGGACAGATAGCGGTCCACGAGAGCTTGGTTGACCACTACCACCGGGGGACTGTCGAGCCCATCGCTTTCCTGCAGGGCGCGTCCTTGCAGGAGCGGCATCCGGAGGGTGCGGAACAGGTCGTGGCCTACGATGCGGAAGCGGACGAAATCCGGCGTCTGGCTCTCTGCGATCGGCTTTTCCTTGATGCGCAGCCAGGCGCTGTTGCCTCCTCCCGACAGCGGCAGGACGGAACTGTGGCTGACCGACTCCACGCCCGGCAAGGCCTGCCCGCCTTCCACCAATCGCCGGAAGAAAGCGTCTACGTCGGAGCGCTCCGGATAACGGTAGGAGGGGGCGTAGACACGCACCGCCAGCAGGCCTTGGGAGTCGTAGCCGGGCGATTCCCGCATCACCTCGAGGAAACTTCGCAGACTCAATCCGGCGGCGATCAGCAGCACCACGGAGAGCGCTACCTCGGCCACCACCAGTCCGCGCTGGAAGCGGCTGGCCGAGCGTCCGCCCGCCAGGCCGCGTCCGCCCTGCTGCAGCGCTCCCGCGGGATCCAGCCGGGCGATGCGCAGGGCAGGGATGATTCCGAAAAGGACGCCCGCCGCCAAGGAGAGGGCGAAGCTGAAAAGCAACACGCGCGGATCGATCGCGACCTGATCCAGCCGCGGCAAGCCGCTGGGGGCCAGGCTTTTGACGGCGTCCAGGCTCAGCAGCGCCAGGACCGCGCCCGCCGCCCCGCCGCCGAGGGCCACAAACAGGCTTTCCAGCAGGCTCTGCCAGAGAGTTTGCATCCGTCCGGCTCCCAGAGCTTTGCGGACCGCCATTTCGCGACTCCGGCCCATGTTGCGCACCAGCATCAGGTTGGCCAGGTTGACGCAGGCTACCAGGAGCACCAGCCCCACCGCCGCCCACAACATCATCAGCGAGTCCTTGACTTCGCCCACCAACTGTTCTTGCAGCGGAACCAGTCGAATGCCGAAATCGCTGTTGCTCTGGGGGTGCTCCTGGCGCAGGCGGGCGGCCAAGGCGTCGAATTCCGCCTGCAAGCGCTGGCGGGACCCTCCTCGGTCGGGGAGGCGGAGCAGGGTCCGCAGCAAGTACTCGGTGCGGTTGGCCCAGGACTGCGGTGTCAGTTGGACGGGCAGCCAGGCTTCGATCTCGGGGGTGGGGAAGTAGAAACCGGGAGGCATCACTCCGATCACCGTATGAAGTTGTCCGCTCAGCCCCACTTCCTTCCCCACCGCCTTGCGCGGATCGCCGAAGAGCCGACGGCTGAGCGCGTCGGAAAGCACTGCCACGCCCGGGCGCTCGTCGCTCGATCCCACAATGGCTTGCTGCGTCCCCTCGCCGGGCTGCCAGGCACGCCCGTGGGCCGGCGGAACGCCCAGAAGTCCCAGCAGGTCTCCCACCGCCAGGACCACATCGATGCTCTCCGCTTCGCCGCCCTCGGCGTAGAGATCGCGTCCGCTGAAGTAATAGCCTGCCATGGGCGTGCTGGAACCCGCCATCTGGCGCCAGTCCGCATGGTCGGCCGGGGTGGCGACCGTAGTGTTTTGGGGATCGTCCAACTCATAGTAATAAACCAGCGAGAGTCGGTCCGAGTCGGGGTAGGGAAGCGGGCGAAGCACGATCTGATCGACCAGGCTGAAGATAACGGTATTGGCCCCCATGCCCAGCGCCAGCGTTACAACGGCTACCGCGGAAAAGGACGGCCGACGGGCCAGACCGCGCAGAGTCCGTTTCAAATCTGCAGGAAGAGTCTTCAACATGTTCCACCTCGTCTGAGGGCGGACACGTCCCTGGCGGGGGCGGTTGAAGCGCAGTTGCAAGGCTAGAGCGAGCAGCGCCCGGCACTCGCGGACCCAGAACATCGCGCGGCGGGGGAGGCTGGCGTCCTGCATTTCCCCGGCGCGCTGCCGCAGAGTTTCCACGACTTCGCGGGAATATTCGCGGCGAAAGGCGGACGGAAACAGCCCGACGATCCAGCGGGCCGGACTCGGCAGCGCTTTCCTCCCTCCGGACAGGTCCCTCACTGGGCCTCCTCGGGGAGCACGTTCTTGCTGCGGGCTGCCGACACCAGCGATTCCAGGCGGCGGCTTTCGGCCCTCAGCACTTCGCGTCCCAACTCGGTGAGGCAATAATAGCGGCGTCGCGAATCGGCCTCTTCGGGCGCGCTGGCGGTCTCGATCAGCCCCTCGTCGCGCATGCGTTTGATGGCGGCATAAAGGGTCCCGGCCTCCAACTGCGTCCGGCCGTCGCTGCGCCGCTCCACTTCTTTGATAATGCCGTACCCGTGACAGGCGTCCTCGGCCAGGGCCAAAAGCACGTCATAAGTCAGCGCCGTCAACGGCAACCACCGCTCCGTTCCACCTTGCATGGCCCAGAACTATAGCACCAATCCATATAGTGATCAACCCTATATATTGGTCAGTGGCCTCTACCCGATCGGACATAACGTACGGGACGCGTTTTCCTTTTGATCTCATTTTCGTCGACGGCCTGCTTCAGCCACACACGCAGTTGACCCTTCTGAACGTTTAGCTCCTGAGCCAACTCGTCTTCGCTAGCGGGTTCTCGGAGCCTGGAGAGAATGAGGGGAAGAACAGCCCTATACACCGTCCCGGGTCTTGAATTCCTGCTGGTCTGAATTTCGAATCTCTAATTTTCTCGAAGGGCTGCGTAAAGTTCAAGAGACGCCGCCGCTCTGGCTTGATGACTGGATCGGGGCTTTTGGAAGAAAGCAAAGTTAGTTATGCCCCAGACGAAGTAGCCGATTTCACTACGCGTCGATGCCGAGGTACTGGAGTGGTATTGTGCCCAGGGCCGAGGCTATCAATCTCTCATGAACGCCGTGCTCCGGTCCTACATGGATGCCACGAAGAGAAGTCGCGGCTCCGGTCGTTAGTGCTCAATCGGAAACCAGGCCGGGCCTAAGCTTTTTCCACCACTAGGCGCAGGGATTCGTTGCCGGCTTTGGCTTCGATTCCGCCTTTGAGTTGGGGGTCGCGGTCGATGGTTAGGGCCAGGAGTTCTTGTTTGAGCCACTCGAGGTGGGTTTGGATGGCTTTCTGGACGCGGCCGTCGGCCTGGTAGCGGACGTGGATGCGGTCGGCTACGTTGAGGTCGAGAGCCTTGCGCTGGTCCTGGGCGGCGCGGTTGACGTCGCGGGCCAGGCCTTCCAGCTCGAGTTCGGGGGTGACGGTGGTGTCGAGGGCGGCGAAGGCGCCCTGCTCGGAGAGGAAGGTCAGGTGGGCCGGCCCCTCCAGGAGCATCTCCACGTCGGACTTGTCCAGCTCGATTTCAGAGCCGTCGTCAACCTCGAAGGTATAGGACTCGCCGCGCTCGAAAGCCGACTGCAGCTCGCCGGGATCGACCTGGGCCAGGAATGAGGCGATGGCCTTCATGTGGCGTCCGTAGCGGGGCCCCAGGGTCTTGAAGTTGGGCTTGACCGAGGCCGAGACCAGTTCCTTCTCGTCGGGGATGACCTGGATCTCCTTGAGATTGCACTCGTCCTTGATCTGGGAGGCGAAATGCTCGTCTGTCAGCACCTGGGCGTCGAACTTGTCGCGCGGACGCACGATCAGCGTCCCCAGCGGCTGGCGGATCTTGACCTTGGCCTGAGCCCGCAGCTTGAGGGCCTGTTCTTTGGTGCGGATGACGCAGTCGATGCGCCTTTCCAGCTCTTCGTCGAGCAGGCTCTGGTCGGCTTGCGGATAGTCGCGCAGATGCACCGACTCGGGGGCCTTTTCGTCCACCGAGCGCACCAGGTTCTGGTAGATCTCCTCGCTCAGGAAGGGCAGGATGGGGGCCAGCACGCGGGTCAGCGTTTCCAGCACGGTAAAGAGCGTGGTGTAGGCGGCTTGCTTGTCCTGGTCGCTTTCCGGCTTCCAGAAGCGGCGGCGCGAACGGCGCAGGTACCAGTTGGAGAATTCGTCCTCGAACTGCTCCATTTTGCGCATGAAGCGGTAGACGGAAAAGTCTGCGAAAGCCTCGTGGGCGTCCTGGATGAGGTTTTGCAGGCGGCTCAGGATCCAGCGGTCGAGTTCGCCCAGGCCGGACGTGTCGAGAGGGGCGTCAAGGCGGTCGGGACGCCACTCGTCCACCGAGGCGTAGGTAATGAAGAAGCTGTAGCAGTTCCACAGGGTGAGCAGGCGGCGGCGCACTTCTGCGTCCAGCGTCCCCTTGCCCGACCCGGGCGCGTGCAGGTCGGGGAAGTTGAGGTTGGTGACGGGATTCTGCTCGGCGTAGATGTAGCGCATCACCTCGGCGCCCAGCACCTCGGCGGCTTCGTCGAAGGCGATGGCGTTGCCGGCGCTTTTGTGCATTTCCTCGCCGCGGGCGTCGCGCACCAGCGCGTGTCCCAGCAGCGTTTTGAAGGGCCGTCGCCCGGTCATCATGGCGCTCATGGCCAGCATGGCGTAGAACCAGTTGCGGAACTGCCCGGGAAAGCTTTCCACCACGAAGTCGGCGGGAAACCAGTTCTCCCAGTACTCGCGGTCGGTGTTGTAGCGCATGGTGGAGTAGGGGACGATTCCGGCGTCCAGCCAGGGGTTGCCTACGTCCTTGATGCGCGAGGCTGCCTGGCCGCACTCTTCGCACTTGATCTTGACCTCGTCGATCCAGGGACGGTGGGGCGTGTGGCCCTCGAACTTCTCCCAGCCTTCCACCGCGCGGTCTTTCAGTTCGCGGCGTCCGCCGATGACATCGAACCAGCCGCAGTCGTCGCAGGTCCAGATGGGAAGGGCCAGTCCCCAGAAGCGTTTCTTGGAGATCATCCAGTCGCCCATGTTCTTGAGCCAGTCCTGTTCGCGGGCTTCCCCGTCGGGGGGGATCCAGCGGATCTGGCCCACGATCTTCTGAATGCGGTCGCGCCAGTCCATGCGGATGTACCACTCGTCCACCAGGCGGAAGACCAGTTCCTGCTTGCAGCGCCAGCAGTGGGGGTAGACGTGGGGGTAGGCTTCTTTCGACACCAGCAGTCCGCGCTCGCGCAGGTCTTGCACGATGTCGTCGGCCACGGTCAGCACCATGCGTCCGCTGAGTTCGCCGAAGCCCTCCAGGTAGTGTCCCGAGGCATCCAGGGGGGCTATGGCGGGCAGGCCGTGCTCCAGTCCGAGTCCGTAGTCCTCCGACCCGCAGCCGGGGGCGATATGGACGATGCCGGTTCCTTCGGCCCCGCTGACCTCCTTCCAGGGAATCACGCGGTGAGACTCGACGGCGGTCTTGTCGATCTCCTGCACGTCGCTGGCATAGGGATTGAGGCCGCCGGGGCGCTGTTGGGCCTGGTAGTGGTCGAAAGGGCCGTCGAATTCCAGTCCGATCAGTTCCTGGCCCTTGAGCTCGCCCAGGACCTTCATTTGGCCCGAGCCTTTGAGCATGCTCTCCAGCGTCTGCATCTTCTCGCTGACCCGCTTGCCGGCCACTTCCAGGTTCTGGACGCGCTCGTTGCTGAAGTTCTCTTTGCCCAGGTAATAGGTCCAGTCGTCGTGGCGCACCCTGAGGTAGGTCATGTCGGGATTGACGGCGGCGGCCACGTTGGAGGTCAGCGTCCAGGGCGTGGTGGTCCACACGAGCAGGGCTTCCTTGTCGCGTCCCCGCAGGGGGAAGCGCACGAAGACAGCGGTGTGCTTGACGATCTTGCGTCCTTCGGTGACCTCCATCTGGGAGAGTCCGGTGCCGCAGCGGCAGCACCAGGGCATGCCGTCGGCTCCGCGGTAGATGAATCCTTCCGAGTGGCACTTCTTGAGGAAGGACCAGATGGTGTAATTGTTTTCGTCGGAAAAAGTGAAGTAGCTGCCGCCGTACTCGGCCGATCCCAGCTTGGCCACGATCTCCTCGGCGGGAGCGGTGACCTCCTTGCCCGAAGGCAGGGTGACGGTGACTTGCTGATTGCCCTCGTGCAGCGCCTGGCGCAGCTTGCGCAGGGTGTCGGGATCGTCCCAGTCGGTCCAGTAGCCCAGGCGGACGGACTGCTCGGTCTGCTTGGCGGCGTACTTGAGCACCCGTTCCTTGCAGTCGCGCACGAACTTGTCGATGCCGTAGTCGAGGATGTCCTGGGTGTTTTGAAAGCCGTGTTCCTTCTCGACCTCGACCTCCACCCACAGACCCTGGCAGTCGAAGCCGTTCTGGTAGCGCTGGTCGTAGCCGTTCATGGCGTGGTAGCGCTGGAACATGTCCTTGTAGGAGCGTCCCCAGGCGTGGTGCACGCCCATGGGATTGTTGGCGGTAATGGGTCCGTCGAGGAAGTTCCAGCGCGGCTTGCCCCGGTTCTTTTCGCGCAGCTTTTCAAAGGCCTGGATCTGGCGCCAGAAATCGAGCAGCCGGCGCTCCATTTCGGGGAAGTCCGGCATCTTGGGAACAGGCTTGTACATGACCGCGGCAGAATACCACGAACCCCCGCTGCCAGATCGGCCTGTCTTCGCCGCGTTCCCTCAAGGATTAGTGAGGGGGGACGGCTTGATCTCGAATATATGAACCTTTAAGGTCTATTCGTCCATCATAATAGAAACGATCAAATCTGTTGGTTCGTTCCCCCTCGATGAGAGTTATAGTTGCGAACAACAGCCAAACAAGGAGTACGTCAACATGCGTACGTCCAAGGTCCGCCTCGCAATACTCGCCGCCTTCGCCACAGCAGCCATTGCCTTCGGTTTTCTCCAGCTTCCAACGGCACAAGGCCAGGAAGGCTCGCGCTTCGAGATGCACAGTCCGTTTCTCGTGCTCGGGCCCGGCTACGAGACGACGGTTGCCCTCAACAACTCAATCGCCTCCGATATTCCCTTTAGGTTGGAGGTCTTCGACGCCGGTGGTGAGCAAATCGCCTCAAGCGAGCATACGGCAGAGGGCAACGGCGTCGCCCGGATTCCTCTGGATCCGTTACTTCCCCGGCACTTCAGGGGAGCCGGCTATGTTGTCTTAAGCTGTCCTCGGGAGTTCTTGGGGCGTCTGCCCGCCCAGATCGTTCAGATTAACGCGAGACGTGGAACGGCGATCAGCTCCTTGTTCGTCGGTGGAAACTCCGGGGCTCGCCGGGACCGGCGGGCGCCTTTCTGGCTGCCGACTCCGCCCTCCGACGCGCACATCCTCTTGCTGAATCGTAGCTCGGAGGTTGTGAACGCTACTCTTAGCGTCCGCAGCGAGTCCAAGACTGCGGAGCGCTCGTTGACTCTTGAACCTGGTCAACTCCGCAGGCTGGGTTTGCGCAAAGCGGCGGGGCTTCATGGCAAAGAGCGCTTCGGCGCGCTCAGAATCGCACATTCGGGCGGTCATGGCGACTTGATCGTGCGCGGATTCGTCTTGGACGAATCGCGCGGCTTCTCCAGCCAGCTCGACTTCGTTGCAACACCCCCTGAGCTGGAAGAGTCAGATATGTCTGGTTGGAGCGCGCTGAGCATTCCGGCTCTTCGCGTCGGCAAGTCTCGCCAGGGCAAACACTTCTCGCCTTTTCTGGTCCTCTCCAACGAGATGCCCTTCCCGGTCACCGTCCGGGCGAATGCGCATGTGAGCGAACCGCTGCCGGTGGCTGCGGGCTCGAAGGTACCGATGTTCGACGACCTGTTGCTCGGTCCCCACGAGGCCACGGTCCTGAGTCTGGCGGACAGTTTCTGGGACGCGCTGGGCCGGGAGTTCGGCAGTCGGGAGATGATCCACGGTGGTTTGGAACTGGAATACGGTGGTCCGCCTGGAGCGGTCACCGCCTCGCTCTTGAGCGTGGATGAAGACTTTGGCAATGTCCACCAGTCAAAGGCGGTGTGGCCTTCCGACCTCAACCTGGGCTACAGCTACCCCATGCTGCTGCAAGGCGGCTGGACGACAAAGGTGTACCTGACCAACCGCACTTCGGAACGGGTCGTATTCTGCCTGTTCATCCATTCCGAAGGGGAGTCGTACACCTACGCGGGCGTCAAGTGGCTGGAGCCCTTCGAGTTCAGGATGGTCGACGTCGGCCTGCTGCAGGCCCAGCAGATCCCGGACGAGTTCGGCCGGGTGCTGCCTCTGACGGCCGAGGCGGGCCAGATCAAGCTGCTTGTCCACAGCGAGGACCCGTCCAGCGTCAGCGGTCAGGCCGTGTTGGAGAACCGCGCGCTGGGTGTCTCGATGCCGGCGGGGTGTCCAGTGTGCCCCGCTTCTTCGGAGAACCTTTTCTTGCTGACAAGCCTGGCTGGCGTCCCCAACGCTTTCGGCACTTCCGCCTTGTACATCGGGGATGCCGGTCTTGAATCCCGTATCTACGCCGTGGAAACCTTCGATGACTCCAACTGGAAGGACGTCTCGGGTTTCGCCGGCTACAACAGCTCGGACGACGACGTGGCCTCGGTGGACAAGGATTTCCTGCGCGCCGACGTCGAGTTCCACTCAGCGGGTGAGGCCGATATTGGCGCCTCCTTCCTGGGGACGGGATGGTTGCCCCCCACCCTCTGCGAGTTCCTGCCCTCTGGCGGCATGAACTGCTCCTGCACGGAGACCGCCAAGCCGCTCTCGGTTCCGGGGAGCAGTTCGTCGGGCTTTTTCAGCCCGGAAGCCGAGGTGCAGGTTATACCCTGCACGGTCAGCCGCGTCGAATACATGGATCCCGACTCGGGATGGACGAGTGCGCCTTCGACCCTGTTTGTGCACAAGGGGACTCAGGTCGACTTCCGGGCCATTCGCGCGGAACCGGCCGGTTGGCCTGGCGGCAAGCCGACCTGGGGCGGTACGGCTGGCGCCTCGGGCAGCGGCCCCAGCCAGATGATCACCCTCAATGCAAACGGAGACAAAACAGTGACCGCCTCCTGCGACAACACGGTGACCGCCAACCTGAAAGTCTACGATCTGGAGGGAATGCTCACTCCGGTAGACAATTTCCAGGGTCGAAGCATCATGAAGTATGGAATCATGGAACAGGTCGATTTGAGTTTCAGCACGACGCCGGCTGATGTAACTGCCAGTCAAATCGGTGGGCTTCAATGGAAGAAAACTTCCGGTGCCGGGGCTCTTACAAACCAACAAGACGGCACTAGCAGGTATACAGCACCTGACACAGCAGACTCGAACCTAGAACTCAAGCTTGAAATTCTGGCAGGTCCATCTAAGGGCCGCGGCCCCACTTTCGATCGAACGGTCGTTGTCCCGAGCGGGGCGTACTTGAAACAGACGCCCGGAACGGGCATCCGGCATACCATGGGCAAGGCTGGCGTGGGATTCGCAGGGACGCCTTACCTTGAGCCGAAGGATGTCTCGTTCGCCGAAATCCAGGTGCGCGAGGGACAGGCGACGGCCGATGCGACCGGCTTTCTCTCGGCGGACGATAACAAGGAACATCCACCATCGGCGGCGAGAATGGTGGGATCTTGTACAGTCCAGAACGGCTGCCAAGTGGAAACGACGGACTTCGTGGACAGTGGGGACTGGAGTCCTAACTTGCCTCCTGAGCCCTGGTCCGCGGGCACATTTACCTGGGAGATCCCATTGGAGTATCGAAATTCCCAAGACAACTGGGTCGAGTTTGCCACCTGGACCCATTTGGCGACGATCGACAGCAACGGGAAGATGACGATCTCTAAGGGGGGACTTAGCTTTTCGCGAAACTGGTTTGATCCGACATCGAGCTTTTGACGCGAACTACAGGAGAGAAATGCCAAATGAGGAGATTCTTGATCATCGCATCCGCTTGCCTGCTCCTAGGCGACACAGCCAATGCCTGGGAGTGGCCGGCGCAAGTCAGAGTGGACTACCGGGAACTGGGTGAGTTGGGCAAAGCGGGAGAGTTTTCCGCAATGGAAAAAGCCATCCTCTCAAGTCTGCCGAAATGGGAGGCCTTAGGCGGCCCGTGGTACGGCCATCTAATGTTGAGAGCTGTTCAGCGACTCGCCACTGACGAGTTTGACGAGAGCGAGAAGGTCAAGCCCCTGGCGATGGAACTCGCCAGAAGGGCGCTCCGGAGACCCGGCAACCTCTGTATAGAGGACCAAGTGGACTTGACCCTTTCGCTTCAAATGAGCCTGATCAAGCCTTGGCGGCAGGAGGACTGGGTGCAGAAGAGGGGGTCAGACGCCCGATTGTGGCTGGAGACGTGGAAGCGCCTGGACGAGGTCATCGACCCGGACTGGGTGCCTGAGAAAACCTATTGGAACATGGCTCCGCCAGGCATGCCTTCAGCGACACAGCCGGAGGACATCGAAGACCCAGGACTCCGGGCCAAGTTCGAGGCCGCCCTTGCGGAAAACGAAAGGAAGGCCCAACGCAACTCAGAACAGATGCGAACCCGGCGGCTTATGAAATCATTCCATCCCTGGGCCAAGCGTTACCTCACCAAGCTCTACTCCCACCCGCCGTACGCCGTTGACGAGCTGGAGCAACTGCTGAAGGAATACGTGGCGGACGAGCAGGCTCGTTCCGAAATCCTCTCTTCGGTGACCTCCGCGATGGAAGCCAATCGATGATGAGCCATTACGCAGGTCCAATCCGCCCATGACTTCTGGTCTGTGCCCGGCGAA
>DATIPQ010000065.1 GCA_035471785.1 Acidobacteriota bacterium | reverse complement strand
CGAATCGGCCTTGGCCGGGGAGGCACAGGCGTTCGAAGAGATTGTCAAGCGTTACCAGCGGTTGGTGTTCAATATCGTCTACCACTATCTGGGAGGACGCAATGAGGTGGAGGATCTGGCTCAGGAAATCTTCCTCAAGGTTTACCGTTCGCTGGACCGCTTCGACACCTCGCGTCCGCTTAAGGCCTGGATCGGCAGGATCGCTTCCAACGCCTGCCTGGACCAGCTTCGGCGGGCCCGAGTTCGGCGCGAACGGTCTTTCTCGGATTTCAGCGAAGAACAGGAAGAGCGCATCCGCTACCTTTACGGCAAGTCGGCCGAAGGAGGCGGGTTGACCGAGGAGGAGGCCGAGGAATCGCTGAGCCTGCTTCAGCGCGCGCTCGACGAACTCGGCGCCAAAGACCGTATGGCCTTCGTATTGAGAGAGATGGAGGAACAGGAGTACAGCGAGATCGCCGAGGCCATGGATACTTCACAGGTGGCCGTGCGCATCCGCGTCAGCCGTGCGCGCAAGAAACTGCAGAAGCGCATCAAGGCCATGCTGGCCAGGCAGGACGCCATTTCGGCCTAAGCGGGGGAAGAAAGAAAGTCAGGGGGATGGGAACGATGAGTCAGCATATCGATTTCAGCCAACTAGAGCCGCACCAGAGGCTGGACGAGGCGCATCTGCGGGACTGTGCCCAGTGCCGCGCCGACTGGGAGGCCTACCGGCTGCTGCGCAGCCAGGTGGAAGCGGCGCCGCGGCTTGACGCTCCACCCTTCTTCGCTGCCCGGGTGTCTCATCTGGCGGTGTCCCAGGGGGGGGCTTCCGCCTCTTACTGGTGGGCCCTTCAAGTGGCGGCCCGGCGCTTGTTGCCTCTTTTCGCCTCTTTGGTGATCGCCATCAGCGCCGGACTCTTGTGGACTGAAAGCCGGTCTTCGGGTGTCCTGTCCGATCCCGCCGCCCAAATCAGCGCCGAAGAAGCCCAGGTAATGGCACTGGTGCTGGAAGACGCCACATCGGACGGGTCGGCGGCCCCGGTCGGTGACGTCTTCGACCTCCTGGCCTCCGAGTTGGAAGGACCGAACCATGACCAATCGAAGTAAAGCCGTGATGTGGATCGTGGGGGTGTTCCTGACCGGCTCCCTGTTTGGAGGCGGGCTGGTAGCCCTGCTGCGCCAGCCGCCTGCCCCTCCGCCTCCCCAGGATCCCTTGGGGCTGGAAGAAGAAGCCCCATCCCCGCCGCCCCAGCAGGGGCCGGCGGAGGAGAGCGACCAGCGAGGCTCTCTGCAGCCGCCTCCCGACGGCCACCGGGGAAACGGGCGCAGGGACCGCCACCGAGGGCCCAACATGCGGGCCGAGGTGCGCCTGTTGGCCCGGCACCTCAACCTCGACGAGGAGCAGCGCGCCCAGTTGGTGCAGATCGTCCGCCAGGGGAACCAACGGCTCATGAGCATGGACCGCGAAATGCGCGAGCGCCGTTCCCAGATCCGCAAGGACATGGGCCACAGCATCCGCAGCATCCTCACTCCCGAGCAGAAAGAACTCTTCGACGACTACATCGCCAACCGCCGTCAGCGCATGCGCCAGTTCCAGCAGCGCTTCAGGGACCGGCTCGACAAGCGCCCCGATCAAGACCGCTAGGGCCACTAGGTGGCCAACAAGTTCACACAAGTGTCAAGTTTCAGCGACCGCGCTGAAGGCCCATTTGCTCTCGGCGGTATGAGGCTGCTCGCTATCCCTAGTGCAGTGCGCAGAAGTTTTGAGCCACCCTGTGGCGTTATCCCACGCTTTCAGCGTTGGCACATTTGGCGTTTGAAACCCAGGGTGGCGCCGCCGTCTCGCTAGCGCTCGCCGCGGCTGACCCTGGGCTGGCGAATCTGTCCCTGTCAGGGACAAGAACGGAGGGCTGGCTCAGAGCTTATGACCGGCAGCACTAGCCCACTCCGCCTGAAGTTCTCCCGCAAGAAAGGCTTGCGGCGGACGCCAAGAATGCCGTCTTTCCTCGATCCTGTACCTCGCTGGCCATGGCGGGGGACTCGTCCATGCCTGCCCTGCCGGGCACGGCGCGCTTCTGGCATTGCACCTGCATCCTGAGATGGCGGAGCGAATGGATGAACTTGTGGCGATGCTTCTCAGAAAGCCTCGACTTTTTCAACTGGCGCGCATCTCCGTTGGTAGAATGGTGTTTTTGCGGAACGGAGCGATATGAAATCGATGCGCCTCTTCTTGGCGGTCGTTGTAACGGCGGCCTTCTTGATAGTTTCTCTACAAGCTCAACCCCGGCGAGCCAAGAACAAGTGGGAAGTCTCATTTACAGTCGGATGGGCCAGTTCGGACGACGAGAGCTTCGCCACTTCGACCTTGAACGGCGTCAAGAGCGTAGGCCTCGAGCAGGACTCGGGGCCCGCCTTCACCCTGGGCGTGACCGATCACGTCTCGCGCCACGTGGGCGCCGAGGTGGAATACGCTTTCTCGGACCACGATTCGACGTTCTTCAATCTTTCGCCCGACCTGCCGGCTCTCGGATTCAAGCAGCGTCTCCACCGCATTTCCTACAGCGCCGTCATCTATCCGGGAAACCGCCTGGCCCGGATTCGGCCCTTCGGGATGGTGGGAGCGGGCGCGGCCTACTTTCAGACCTCTGCCGAACAGCCCGAGCTGGCCCTTCAGAACAACGTCGATCTGCGCAGCCGCTGGACCTTCATGTACCATTATGGAGGCGGGGTGAAGTGGTTCCTCAACGAGCGCTGGGCCCTGCGCTTCGACGTGCGCAATTATGTGTCGAACGTCCCCGACTACGGCCTGCCCCGCCAGGATCAGAGCAACGGCAACGGCATGCTGGTGCCGGGGTTCCGTCCCCAGGGCGACTTTCAACACCTCTATTTCGGCGCCGGCTTCACCTACGCCCTTCCCGGCCGACCTTGAGCTCGGGTTTGAATCGGGGCGTTTGCAAGCAGCGCCCCCCTGAGACGACAAACCATGAGAAAGACATATAGTTCACGGATCCGCAACAGGATCGGATGGGCTCTGCTGTCCTCGCTGCTGGCCTGCTCTTACGCCTCGGCCTCAGACTTGCGCGACCCGGCCTTCATGGGAGAGGCCCGCCAGGCTTTCGAGGGCATTTACAGTCTGGAATATCAAGAGGCCTACCAGGAGCTGCTCGATTTACGGCAGCGCTATCCCGACCATCCGGCTCCGCCCCTTTACCTGGCCACGGTCAAGTGGCTGCAGGAGCTGTTTGTGCGCCAGGACCTCGACCTCGACCGCTTTCTGGCTCCTGGCTACTTCGCCGAGAAAACCGATCGGGAAATGCCCCAGGAGGACCGCAAGGACTTCTTGCGCTTCATCGATGAAAGCCGCGACAAGAGCCAGGCCATGCTGGAAAAAGACGCCGGCAACAAGGACGCCCGCTACTTCATGGGAGCCTACTACGGCATCCGCGCCTCTTTCGCCATCACCATCGACCACAGCGTCAAGCAGGCTTTCGACTATGGCAAGAAGGCCTATAAATACCACCACGCGCTGGTGGAGGAAGATCCCGCCTACTACGACGCCTACATGAGCGTGGGCATGTACGAGTACATCGTGGGCAACCTGCCCTGGTACATCAAGTGGCTGGCCAGCATCTTCGGCTACTCGGGCAGCGAATCGAGAGGCTTCGAGTACCTCAACAAGGCCAAGGAAAAAGGTTCCTACGTGGCCACCGACGCAGCCGTTCTGCAAATGGTGCTCTACGTCCGCGAAGAGCGCTACAAGAAGGCCTTGGAGAATGCCGGCCGACTGCACCGGCGCTATCCCCGCAACTACCTGCTCCACATCAACCAAGCCCAGATCCTGGAGATGATGGGCGAGTCCGGGCGTTCCGTAGAGACCTACCGCCAGGTCCTGCAAAAGGCCGACGCGGAGACGAAGAACTATCACAGGCTGGAGGCCAACAAGCTCCGCTACAAAGTGGCCGCCAAGTTCGAGCAGATGGGAGAGGTCGAGAAGTCGCTGGAGGAGCTGCAGGTGATCATCGACGATCCCGGCGCCGAGTCCTCTCAGCGTGTCGTCGCTCACCTCTACGCGGCTCGTCTGCTGGAGCGCAACGACCGTGCCGGCGAGGCCGCGGGCCACTACAAGGCCGTGCTGGAATCAGAGAACCACGGCAACAGTCACCGGCTGGCACGCCGGGGGCTGCAACGAATCGGTTAAGGGCCCAAGTCAGTTGACGGCGTAGGGCGGCGAGAGGGAAAAGGGAGCGATGCGGGCCTGGAAGCTTTCTCCGTTTTCCAGCTTCATCTTGTAGTTGCCTTCCATTGATCCGAAAGGCGTGGAGAGGGGACAAAAGCTGGTGTATTCGAAGGACTCGCCGGGTTTGAGGACGGGTTGCTCGCCCACCACTCCGGGTCCTTGCACCCGTTCGACTTTGCCGTTGAAATCGGTGATGATCCACTCCCGGCTGATCAGTTGGGCGGTGTCAGCCCCCTGGTTGGTGATGACAACCTTGTAGGCGAAGAAGTAAAGGTTGTTTTGCGGCGAACTGCGCTCCTCCACATAATAGCTCTTTACTTGAACGCGGATCTCACGGGTGGTGGTATCGCTCATGCCGGCCAAATTATGTCACAGGATTCTTAAAAGCGTGAAAATATGACTGGAGAAGGCCTCTCGATTCTTGCCTTTTTTCGGAACTCTCGGCCTCTCCCGTACTCTAAGTAAGGTAAGGAAGCACGCTGAGAAAGAGGGCGCACATGGCTGAGATGACCCGTTCGATCAGCTCCGGCATCGAACTGACTCGTGTGGAAAGCATGGTCGACCGGTTGAAGGCCGGCGATGAAGCCGCCTTTGAAGAGGTCTTCAGCATTTACAAGGACATGGTCTATGGTCTCGCCTACCGCCTCCTGGCCGATAAGGCCGAAGCCATGGACGTCACTCAGGAAGTCTTTCTCACGCTGCACCGCAAAATTGCCAGGTTCCGGGGAGAATGCACCTTGAAGACTTGGCTTTACCGGGTCGCTTTCAACCAGGCCGCCAACCGCAACCGTTGGTGGAAACGTCGGCGCAAAGACCGTACGCGCTCGCTCAGCATCAGCTACGGCAATGACGACCAGAGTCACATCGATCCGGATGACGGGCGCCCCAAGCCGGATCACCAGCTTTACTCCCGAGAGGTCCAGCAAGCCTTGCAGCGATGCCTCAGGAGGTTGCCCTTCGATCAGCGTGCCGCCCTGGTGCTGCGCGACGTGCAGGGTTTGACCTACGAGGAGATCGCCGAATTGACGGGGGCCCAGTTGGGCACCGTCAAGTCGCGCATTGCCCGAGGACGCAGTCGCATGCGCGACATGCTGAAGCCCTATCGTGAAGGGAAATCGCTATGAAATGCCGAGAGACCCGAGAGTTCGTTCATGAGTTTGTCGACGGCGAGTTGAGCGGATTCGAAGAGAACCGCATCGAGCAACATCTGCAATCCTGCAGCCGGTGCCGCCGCTACGTGGATGAGATGCGCTTTGTGCAGGAGGCCCTTTCGGTACGGGCTCCCTTGCCCCGAGCTTCCAGCCACCTGCTTTGGAACAACGTCCGCCAGCGTACCGCGTTCACCTGGCAGCAGCGCATAGGCTTGGCTCTGGAGCGCCTGACCGACCGTTTCCGCGATATGGAAAGCCGCGTACTCTGGGCCCGGCTGGGTGCGGTGCCTTTGAGCCTGGCCTTTTTCGCCTTGCTGATAGCCCAGATGGGGCAGTTTTCCAGCAGCCTGTTTCCAATGCTGCGGGGCAACGCTCCGGGCCATACCGAAGTCGTTTTCACGCCTGGACGCCTGCCCCAGGACCGGGCGGCCCTCTTCGTCAAGACCGTGGAGAAGCTGGATGGTGAAGATCACGCTGCCGTTGTAGCTCATGTGCGCCAGGACGGCCGTGTCGAGATTGAGGGCGTCGCAGAGTACCCCGAAAACCTGCGCTTGCTGGACGCCCTGGAAGAAAGCGTCCGAGCCACCCGTTTCGCCTCCAGCCCCGGCCGCGGCCGCACCTTCGTGCACGTCCACTCCAGCATCGAAGTGGTGGAACCCGCCGAACGCGGAATGTAGGCTTCGCCACGCCCAACTCCCCCCAACTCCCAAATTGTGAGTTGGGAAGTGGGCTCTTGGAAGTTCGACCGCAGGTCGCTTTACCGTATGCGCAGGGTTTCCCTCTGGGTGCTGACGTTGCCCACCTCGTCGCTGACCCGCACGCTCAGGGTGTGGTTGCCCGGCGGCAGCTCGCCCAAGCCGACGCTGTAGCTTTCGGTCCCGCCGTCGGTGATCCCGTCGCGGGGCAGGACGATCACCCACTCCCCTCCTCCCACCTGATACTCGGCTTGATGCAATGAGGCGCCGTTGGCCGTGGCCGTGAAGGTGAAGTCGGCCTGGCGTCCGTTGATGGTGGGCGGCGAAAGCTCCACCCGCGGTCCCTGGTTGGCGACGGTGAAGGCCTTGCTGGTCAATTCGGCCCGCAGCGACTGGCCGGGGGGATTGCTGAGGTTGTCGATGGCGGTCAGGCGGACGAAATAGGTCCCGTCGGGCAGGCTGGCGGTGTCGAGCGCGTAGTAGTTGCGCCGCAGGTCCTCCTTGACCGGGGTCCAGGCGTCTTCGCCTTGGCGGCGGATGTGGAGGTGGAAGCGCACCTCGTCCTGATTGGGATCCGCAGCCTCCCAGGAAAAGCTGCGGGCTCCCGGAATGTAAAGGGTGCGGGGAGGCAATTGAGGCGAAGGTCCCTCCAGATTGCGTACCGCCCGGGGCAGGGAAAGCACGTGGGCGCCTTCGGGACCGCCGGGAGAAGCCCCGCTGCCGGAGATGTTGGGTTGGGGAATGAGCGCCTTGCCGGCGGGATGGACGGTCAAGGAACTGATCTTGGGGGCCATGTTGTTCTGCAGAAAGCTGACCGCCACCTCTTCCACCCCTTGGGCCGGCGAGGTGATCGATCCGCTCTGTGCAGCGCGCGGGAATTCCACCTTGTACTGGAGATAGCGTCCCAGCGGGCTCTGCACGGGACTTCCCGACGGATCGGCGTAGGGCTCGGACCAGGAGCTCCAGGTTTCGTCGGGTTCAGCGGTGTTCCCCGAGCGTGTGCGGACGCTCACCGCAGGCTCGGCGTTGACGGTGCGCCAGCGGATGCGGCCCCAACGGGAAGGCACTTCGGCGTCCAGCACTTCAGACTCGAAGACTCCTGCTTCTTGCCCCTGGGTCTGCAGGCGGAAGAGCTTGCCCAGGTTGCTGGTGGCGGCGAAGAGGTTGCCGTCCCGCTCCAGCAACTGGGTCACCTGTTCTTCCCGGCTGTCGCTCAAGTAGGTGACGAAGCGGTTTCCGTCCACCGAGAGGATGCGTCCTTCCGGCCCGGTGGCCACCAGCACCGAACCCTCGCTGCGCACCTTGAGGTCGAAGGCCGATTGGTTGTCCGAACTGTAGAGCTTCTCGGTGAGTCCTTGACGGTCGATGCGGTAGATCTCCAGTCCCTTGCCCGCCTTGATGCCGGCCGTCTGCACCGTTTCGCCCTCCTCCTCGTCCCCGGCGCCTTGTTCGGAAGGGTTGGAGGTATCGACCTGGGTCGTTTCGGAGAGGGCCGCCGCGTAGATCAACCCGATACGGTCCACTGCCAGAGCCTGGATCTCAGACAGATCCGAGTCCATCAAGACCGAAGGCTCTCCCTGGGGCGTCACCCGCATGACCAGCCCGTTGGGGGCGGTTCCTGCCAGCAGGTTGCCGTCCAGGTCGAAGGCCAGGCTCATGACGTGGGTTTCCGAGCTGTCGTAGAAGAGCCTTCCCTGCCCCTGGCTGTCGACCCGGTAGATGCGTCCTCGGGGGCCGGTTCCCAGGTAGAGGTTGTTCTGGGCGTCCATGAGCAGGGTCCAGATGTACTTCTCGCCGGGATCGAAGTAGCCGCTGGGCGTGCCCGTCGAGTTGAAGGCATAGACCTGTCCGTCGGGCGAGGTTGCGGCGTAGATGCGGTCGGTGCTGTCCGAGGCCAGGGCGAAGACGCCCGACTCTCCCAGTTCGGCCCATTGAGATCCCTGTCCTCCCGAGGGGACGCGGTAGATTTTGCCGCTGTTGCCGGTCCCCAGGTAGATGTTGGAGGCGCGGTCGATGAGGGCCGAGTAGACGAAAGCTTCCCCGCTGTCGTAGATCTCCTCCAGCGCGGGTGCCGGAACCAGGCGCCCGTGGCTGGAGATGGCGGCGCCACGCAGTTCTCCTTTGGAGAAGTCGGCCGCCGTCGATTGCTTCCACCAGCGGGTTTCCGAAGCCGAGAGCAGAGAAAGGCCGAGAGTCAATGCCGCGGCCGTCAGTAGAAGAATCGGTCGTTTCATGTTCTATCGCTTTCGCCGGGCGGAAAGGGGCGGGGACGGTCGGCTCACTTCTTGATGAGCACCTCGACCGTCTTCTCTCCGTTGAGCACGTATTCCCGCTCGGAGAGTTCGTATTCGAAATAGACCACTTTGTCGATGGAGCGCACGCTGTCGGGAGTCTTGCGCGACTTGTAAAGCGCCAGCATGGAGGGCGGCAGGGCCGGCATTCCCTGGTTTCCGATGACCGCGCCCGGCTGCTCGCGGAAGAGACGCACGTAGAGCCGGTCGTTGGTCTTCAAATTATTGATGGCCTTGACCAACTGGCCCAAGGAGCGGGGAATGAAATCGGGGCCGTCTCCCGGACGCTGGGCGCTGCGGGAAAGCGAGATGCCGTCCCCCACGGCGATCTTGAGGGCGCCCGCGGAGAGTCCTTCGGGCAGCCTGACGCCGTGCTTTTCCGTCTCCACCCGGCCATTCTCGCGGCGCAGGAAAAGGGTCAGGCCCACCTCTTCTCCGGCGCGCGCCTCCAGCCGGTCCTGCCAGACTTGTATCAGTTCGCCCCGGCGCAGCTTTTCCTGAGCCGAGATTTCGAAATTGAGCTTCTCGATTTCAAGGTCTTCAAAGCCGGCGTCGAGGAGCACGGCCACCGGCGAAGAAAGGGTCACAGCCGCCAAAGCCGGAGTGCTGGTCATGCTGGCGATGTTGCTTTCATAGACCACGTTTGGCTGGCCCTTGAGCTGGATGTCGCACTTGAGGCGCAGGGTTTGGGCTCCCAGGCTGCGCTCGGAAGAGACGATCACGTTGTTGACCGTCAGGTTGATCATGAAGGGCGTCAGAAAGGCGTCGTCGATGATCTCGAAGTTGTACTCGGCCAAGTCGTTGCGGCTGGTTTCCAGCTTGAGGCTGACCGGGATCATCCTGGGCGCAGCGTCGCGGATGCCGTAGATCCCCGTAGAACGGTCCTGACGGATGCTGCCCACCGGCTCCAGCGTGGCCGACACCTTGTTGCTGCTCTGCAAGCTGGGAATGACCGCCACTACAGCCGCCTGATTGAGAGGCATGTCGGTCTCCCCCACCCCCAGGAAAGGATGGCCGAAGGCGTAGATCTTGTCACCGCTGATGTGGGTCACGGTTCCGCTGGCGCTGATGTCCATATCGCCCCGCACCAGCTGCACGCTGACCGACGATCCCGGCTGCAGAGGACGCTGGGGATAGTCGTTGGAGGCGTTGGTATTGAGTCCGCGCAGCGGGATCAGACCCAACTCCCGCAGCCGCCCCTCGAAAGAGGCCAGCGAGCGGGGCGTGAACCCCGACAGGCTCAGGGGAGTGGCGATGGGGATCAGCTTTCCTTCCAGCCCCATCCCCATCCAGGAGGCCTTGACTTGATACTCGGGGCGCTCTTGCAGGAGCGCAGATTGGTCCGGCGGCTCCTGCTGCAGGCGCTGCAAGGCTGACGGGTTGAGCCCGGCGCTGCGCCGCAAAGGGGGCTTGCTCCTGAAGATGTCCACCATTTCGCCGATGGGAGTAATGCCCGCAATGGGTTCTTTGGAGAAGGCGAAAGAAAAGGCCACCGCCCCCACCAGACGTCCCTCCAGATAGACGGGAGAGCCGCTCATGCCCCCGAAGACGCCGGTTCGCTCCAACTGGCCCCCGGAAAGGCGGGCCAGGATCATGTTTTGCTTGGGCCCGAAGTTCTCCAGCACTCCCAGGATCTCAACCTGGAATTCCTCGATATCGTTGCCCTCAAAGATGGTCTTGCCCACCCCGGTCTGTCCCGGCTTGACCATCTCGAGCGGATAAAACTCGCTGGGTTGGGCCGCCAGAACCGCCGTCATCAAGCCCGCCGTCATCAAGCCCGCCGCCAGCCAGCCCGTCATCCCTCTGAAGATCATGTGCAATTAACCTCGCAGCCGCCGCTTCCATTGAGTATACCGAAAAGAGGACCCTGGAGTTCCGCGGAATCCCCGTCAGAGCGTCGTACTATAATGATCGTGGGAAATGGCCGAGCAGGAGCCTGTCCCAATCTGAGGCTTTGCAGAGGCGCGCCGGCGGACAGGCCGGGAAGAAGACCCCACGTGATGCAGCCGGCCGCCGGAGGCGCCCCGCAGGTTGTCTGGCGGAGCTGCTGGCGGATGAGTTGAACATGCTGAAATTCGATTCGCTGGAAGTACTGGGATTCAAGTCGTTCGCGGAAAAGACGCGGGTGGTCTTCAGCGATCGAGTGTCGGCCGTCGTGGGTCCCAACGGCTGCGGCAAGTCCAACCTGGCCGACGCCATCGCCTGGGTGTTGGGGTTGCACACGGCTCACAACTTGCGCGGCCAGCGCATGGAAGACCTGATTTTCAACGGCACCCGCCAGCGCAAGCCTGGGGGCCTCTGCAAGGTCAAGCTGACCGTCAGCCGCAGCGGCGACACTCCCCTCATCCTGGACGGTGAAGAGCTCACCGACGACAAGCTCGAGATCGGGCGCCGCCTTTACCGTTCGGGCGAGAGCACCTACCTCATCAACGGGCGCCGCTGCCGCCTCATGGACATCCAGCGATTCATCGAGGAATCGGGCCTGGGCTTCGCGCCCTACGCGCTCATCGCCCAGGGCAAAATCGACTCCTTCCTCAACGCCCGGGCCCTGGAGCGGCGGTCCATCATCGAAGAAGCGGCCCAGATCAGCTCTTACCGCTCCAAGCGCCGCTCGGCGGAAATGAAGCTGGAATTGGCGCAGCAGAACCTGGTGCGCGTGCAGGACATCATTTCGGAGGTGGAGCGCCAGTTGCGTTCCCTCAAGCGCCAGGCCAACAAGGCGCGCCGCTATAAGGATCTCAAGGAGGAGTTCGAAGGCTTGCAGCGGGCCAAGCTGGTGCTGGAATCCTCGGCCCTGCGCAAGAGGGCCTCGGTACTTGAGGAAGAATTCAAGGGCTTGCTCGAAACCTCTCAAAAAGTCAGCCGTGAACTGGAGGAGTGCGAGGCCGAGTACCGCCGCAGCGTGCAATTGCGGGAAGAACTCGACACACGCCTCTCCGAACTGCGCCAGCAGCGCTCTGAATTGCGCCTGGAACTGGATCGCGCCACCAACTCGCGGCGCTATCACCAGGAGCAGATCGAAGCCATCGGGCGCCAACTCGAGAACAACGCCCGGGAACGCCGTTCCATCGAGGAATCCCTGGCCAAGGTCAATGAGGACGCCGACAAACTCAAGAGCGACCTGGATGAGGTCAAAGACCGCCAGGTCCAAAGCGAGCAGGACCTGCAAGAGCGCCGCTCGCGGCTGAGCCAGGCCGAGCAGGATCTGGAGGAGGCCGAAACCGAGATCGAAAAGCTGCGTCAACAACTGGTGCGGCTCTCCTCCGAGACGGCTTCGCTGCAAAACCAGCAGGAACAACTCGAGGCCCGCTTGCAGTCCGAGCAAGCGCGCGGGCAGACGCTGGAAGAAGAACGGGCCAAGCTGGATGCGGATATCGCCCACCTTGAAGAATTGAAGGAGCAGTCCCGCTCACGCCTGGAAAGGGAAGAGAACAACTGGCGCCAACTGACCCGGCAGGCCAATGAGAAGCGCCAGGAACTCGCCCGCCTCGAGGAGGAGATGGCGGCTCAGGAATCTGAGCTTCAAGAATGTCAGGGCAAACTGATCGCCGCCCGCGAGCGGCTGCATTCGCTGCAGGAAGTTGAAATGAGCCGCAGCCAGTACAGCCAGGGCGTGCAGAAACTGCTCAACCACCTCAAGAAAAACGGCGGAGTGCATAGCGGCGGCACTCTGGCCGACTACGTCGAAACCCATCCCGATTTCGAGCGCCTGGTGGAAGAGTTCCTCGACGAAGAACTGGAATACGTCCTGGTCGATTCGCTGGAAGACGCCCTCAAAGGTGTGGACGAGGTGCGCAACCTCAAGAGCGGCAAATGCACTTTCCTCAGCCTGGCCAGCGCAGTTCAGGGCCAGGAAGGGGCGGCCTACTCCCTCAACGGACTCTCGGGCGAAGAAGGCGTTTTCGGCACCGTGGGAGAGATCGTCAAGATGTCTCCGAAGGTGCGGGAAGCATTCGACAGGGTCATGGCTGCTCGCACGGGCGCCGTGGTGGTGACCGACCTGCAGCGGGCCGTGGGACTGGCCGAAGCCCATCCCCGACAGACTTTCGTGACCCTGGCGGGCGAGGCCCTGGAGCCCAGCGGCCTGCTTTCGGCAAGCGCTTCCCAGTCCAAGAAGCTGGGCCTTCTCAGCCTCAAGCGCAAGAAGCGCGAAATGGAGAAGAAGCTGCAGGCCCGGCAACAGGAGGCCGAGAGTTGCGAGAAGCGGTTGCAGAAAAGCAAGCAGAGACTGCAAGACCTCGCTCTAGAATGCCGCCGGCTGGAAGAATCCGTCCATCAGGCCGAGAAGGAACTGGTCAGCCGCCGCCATGACCTGGAACGCGTGGAAAGCGATCTTGAAGAGCGCCGACGCCAACTCGGCCGGCATGAGCAGCTTCTCTCGGAACACGCCGGCCAAGTGGACTCCATGGGCAGGAAGCTGAAAGAGATCAGGGCCGCGCTGGACCAGCGCAGTCGCCAGCGCTCCGCTTCCGAAGCCTCCCTGGGAGAGCGGCGCAGGGGATTGGAGAGGCTTCGCCAGGAGGTGGGCCAGGCCCGTACTCACCTCAACGAAGCCCACCTCAACCGGCAGGTCATGGTGGAGCGGCGGAGTGCCCTCGACCGGGCTATCAGCCGCATCCAAGAGCAGCAGGGCGATCTGCGGGAGCGGCTGCGGGCCGGCGCCCTGGCCGAGGAAGAGGGACGCGCCCGTCGAACCGAGATGGGACAAAACCTGCAACAACTCGAGAGCGACCTCAAGCGCTTGGCCCAAGAGTCAGAGCAGCTCGAGGGAGTGCTGGCCAAGAGCGAGCGGCAGTACCAGGAGTGGAAGCGGCAGCATCCCGAAGTCGAGGCGCGGCTGGAAGCGCTGCGGGAGCGCAAGTCCGACCTCCAGGATGAGCGGTCTCAGGTCGATATCGAGCGCACCAAGGTCGAAACCAACCTTGAAAACGTCAGTCTCCAGTGCCAGGAGAATCTCAATATGTCCTTGCAGGAGGCCGCCTCCAAGGTCGATCAGGAGTCGCTTTCGCTGGAGGATGTGCTGGGGCCCTACCAGGAACGCCGTCAGAAGCTCGAGAACTTCGGCCCCATCAACATGACGGCTTTGCAGGAATATCAGGAGAACGAAGAGCGCCACGAGTTCCTGGTCGATCAGCGCGACGACATCGAGCGCTCCATCGCCGACACCACCAACGCCATCAAAGACCTCAACCGCCGTTCAAGGGAGAAGTTTCAGGAGGCCTTCCAAGCCATTAACGGCCACTTCAAAGTGCTCTTCCAGAAGCTGTTCGGGGGAGGCGATTGCGGCATGCGCCTGCTCGACGAGGACGATGTTCTGGAAAGCGGACTGGACGTCTTCGCCCAGCCTCCGGGCAAGAAACTGCAACACGTCAGCCTGCTCTCGGGGGGTGAAAAGGCCCTCACGGGACTTTCTTTGCTGATGGCCCTCTTCCAGTATCGGCCCAGCCGCTTCTGCATTCTCGACGAGGTCGACGCTCCTCTCGACGATGCCAACGTGCTGCGTTTCTGCAAGCTGGTGGAGGAGATGTCCGAGGTCACCCAGTTCATCGTCATCACCCACAACAAGCGCACCATGGAAATCGCCAACGCCCTCTACGGCGTCACCATGGAAGAAGCGGGCGTCTCCAAGGTCGTCTCGGTGCGCTTCTAAGAGAGGCTGCTGGCTATCCCTTGCGGAAGTCTCTCTTGTCGAGTTTGTGCAGGCGCAGCTTCTTGGTCAGCGTATTGCGGTGAACGCCCATGGTTCGAGCCGCTTTGGAGAGGTTGCCCCTGTTGACGTCCAGGGCCTTGATGATGAAGAGCTTCTCGAACTGTTCCTGGGCTTCGTTCCAGTAAATCCCCTTGTCCACCATTTCATCGATGACGTCTTCCAAGACCTGCTTCATTGTGGACCGGGCTGCGTTCATCCGACTTCTCCTCGATCGTCTTCTCGGTGCGCCGGCCTTCAATTCCCTTGCCTGCGCTTTTCCAGTGCCTCAACCATGTTCAAGTCGCCTTCCCGAACCGATCCGAAGGCGACTCCGGGTTTGACTTTGCCGTGAAAGTCGCTGCCTGCCGTGATGGTCAAATCCAGCTTGCGAGCCAGATCAAGATACCGTGCCGAAGCGCTTTCGTCATGGTAAGAGGTAAAAACCTCCAGCCCTTGCAGTCCCATTTCCTTCAACTCGGTCAGCATTTCCTCGTCCACGGTGCCCGGCTTGAGTCCCGGATGAGCCAGCACGGCCACGCCCTGGTTGCGCCGTACCAGCCCGATGGCATCCTCCAGGGCGGCTTCCTCTCGGGGCGTGTGGGCAGGCCGTCCGGGCAAGAAGTAGTCTTTGTAGAACGCGACCTCTCCGCTTTGCCCGTCTCTTTCGAAATAGTCCCGCAGCCGAGGGTCGCGGCGGCTCTGAGGCTTTTTCAGCAGTGCCGAGGCCACCGCCGGTCCCGTCACGGGTCGTCCTTCCATCGCCTCTTCCACTTCTTTCAGGGACAGGTCGAATCCAAGTTGGCGCAGTCTTTCGACGCGTTGCCGGTTCTGACGCAGGCGGGCCTGCCGGATGCGGCTCAGGAAATCGCGCAGACTGGACGAGCGCCAGTCCACCAGCGGTGCCAGCAGATGGAACTTGTGGCCGCCGTAGCCGGTGGAGATCTCCACGTTGGAAATCAGGCGGCAGGAGAAGTCTTCTCTCATTCCCTCGGCCTCCTCCACGCCGGCCACGGTGTCGTGATCGGAGATGGAAAAAGCCTCCATGCCATGTTTCTCTGCTTCCCGCCAGATGCGCTCAACGCTCCACTCGCCGTCGCTGGAGTGGTGGGAGTGGATGTGAAGATCGACGAAGCTCATCAGCCCTCCAACTCCCGCCCGGTGAGGATGCGGAAGGCTTCCAGGTAGCGGCGGCTGGTGGCCTCGATGACCTCCTCGGGCAGCTTGGGTCCCGGAGCCTGCTTGTTCCAATCCAGCGTCTCCAGGTAGTCGCGTACGAACTGCTTGTCGAAGGAGGGTTGAGAGCCGCCCGGACGGTATTTGCCGGCGGGCCAGAAGCGCGACGAGTCGGGGGTCAGGGCTTCATCGATGAGGATGAGCCGGTCTCCTTCCAGGCCGAACTCGAACTTGGTGTCGCAGATGATGATGCCTTTGCGTCGGGCGTAGAGCGACCCTTCCTGGTAGAGGCGCAAGCTGATGTCTCTGGCCTTGTTTGCCAACTCCTCTCCCACCAGTTCCTGGGCCCGGGCCTGCGAGATGTTTTCGTCGTGTCCCCGGGCGGCTTTGGTGGAGGGAGTGAAGATGGGCTGTGGGAGCTTGTCGGCCTCTCTCAAGCCGGAAGGCAGGGGGATGCCGCTGATCGAGCCCTTTTGGCGGTATTCCTTCCAGCCCGAGCCGGCCAGGTAGCCCCTCACCACGCATTCGATCGGCAATGGACGGCAGCGCCTCACCAACATCGAGCGGCCCTGCAAACGGGACCGGTAGGGCCGCAAGACCTCGGGGAAGTCGTCGAAATCACAACTGACCAGGTGATTGGGCACGGTGTTCCCGGTCTTTTCGAACCAGAAGGCCGAAATCTGATTGAGGACGGCTCCCTTATGGGGAATGGTATCAGGCAGCACCACATCGAAGGCCGAGAGCCGGTCGGTGGCCACCAGCAGCAGGCGGTCTTCGACTTCGAAGATCTCCCGCACCTTGCCTTGAGCCACCTTCTTGAGTTCAGGAATAGCGATCGTTTTCATAGAGGAGCCTCTCGCCACGCGGCCTCATTCTAGCCGATGAAATTTTTTTTCTCCATCTCCTTGCCTTGGTTCCATGTCGATCTTAGAGATCTTGACGAATCGGGCCAGCGTTGGTATCATTAGCACTCGTTAGAGACGAGTGCCAACAGCCGGTGTTGCTGGGGCACCCAAGCCCTCGCCGGCTCCCACGAATAGATTGAGTTGGCAAGTTCAAAACATATTCATCATCGAGAGATCGCTAAGGAGTGAAGACAGCTATGAGCAGCATCAAACCTTTGCATGATCGCATCCTGGTCAAGAGAGTTGAAGAACAGGAAGAAGTGCGAGGCGGGATCGTGATTCCAGATACCGCCAAAGAGAAGCCCCAGGAGGGCGAAGTCGTCGCCGTCGGCGACGGCAAGGTCCTGGACAACGGCAAGACGGCCCCCATGTCCGTCAAGGCCGGCGACCGCATCCTCTTCGGCAAGTATTCGGGAACTGAAGTCAAGGTTGACGGCAGCGACTACTTGATCATGCGCGAGGACGAGGTCCTGGGCATTCTGGTCGGCGAAGCGGTCAGCGCCTAGCAACAGACCTGAAAAAGCAAGCTTCTGGAAATCCATTCAGACTGAAGGAGATTTGAGATATGGCAGCTAAGCAAGTAACCCATGGAGAAGAAGCCCGCAGGTCCCTTCTGCGCGGCGTCAACAAGTTGGCCGATGCGGTCAAGATCACGCTGGGGCCCAAGGGCCGCAACGTGGTGTTGGAGAAGAAGTTCGGGTCGCCCGTGGTGACCAAGGACGGCGTGACCGTGGCCAAGGAAATCGAACTGGAAGGCATTGAGAAGGTGGGCGCTTCGATGTTGCGCGAAGTGGCCAGCAAGACCTCCGACGTGGCCGGCGACGGAACCACCTCGGCCACCGTTCTGGCTCAGGCCATGATCCGCGAAGGACTCAAGAACGTGGCCGCCGGAGCCAACCCCATGGCCGTCAAGCGCGGCATCGACAAAGCCACCGAGACGGCCATCGGGAAGATCAAGGAACTCTCCAAGGGAGTTCAGGGCGACATGATCGCTCAGGTCGGCACCATCTCGGCCAACAACGACAAGACCATCGGCGCCATCATCGCCGAGGCCATGGACAAGGTGGGCAAAGACGGCGTCATCACCGTCGAGGAAGCCCGCTCCATCGAGACCACCCTGGAAGTCGTGGAAGGCATGCAGTTCGACCGCGGCTACCTGTCCCCCTACATGGTCACCGACCCCGACCGCATGGAGTGCGTGTTGGAAGACGCTTTCGTGCTCCTGCACGAGAAGAAGATCAGTTCCATGAAAGACCTTCTGCCCCTGCTGGAGCAGGTTGCCAAGACCGGCAAGCCTTTGCTCATCCTGGCTGAGGACGTGGAAGGCGAAGCGCTGGCCACGCTGGTCGTTAACAAGATCCGCGGCACCCTCAATGCCGCCGCCGTCAAGGCTCCCGGATTCGGCGACCGCCGCAAGGCCATGCTGGAAGACATCGCCATCCTGACGGGCGGAAAGGTCATCTCCGAGGACCTCGGCATCAAGCTCGAGAACGTCCGCCTGGAGGACCTGGGACGCGCCAAGAAGATAACCATCGACAAGGACAACACCACCATCGTGGAAGGCGCCGGAAGCTCCGAGGACATCGCCGGACGCGTCAAGCAGATCCGCACCCAGATCGAGGAGACTACCTCCGACTACGACCGCGAGAAGCTGCAGGAGCGCCTGGCCAAGCTGGTGGGAGGCGTCGCCGTAATCAAGGTGGGCGCCGCTACCGAGACCGAGTTGAAGGAGAAGAAAGCCCGCGTCGAGGACGCCATGCACGCCACCAAGGCTGCTGCCGAAGAAGGCATCGTGGCCGGCGGAGGCGTCAGCTACCTGCGCGCCGCTCTGGCTCTTGACGGTCTCGACCTGAGCGAAGAAGAGCAGGTGGGCCTGACCATTCTGCGCCGCGCTCTGGAAGAGCCCATGCGCCAGATCGCCTTCAACGCCGGTGCCGAGGGCGCCGTCGTGGTGGGCAAGGTGCGCGAGTCCGACGACCCCAACTACGGCTACAACGCCGAGACCGGGGAATTCGGCGACCTCATCGCCCAGGGCGTCATCGACCCCACCATGGTGGCCCGCACCGCTCTCCAGAACGCCGCTTCCATCGCCGGAATGCTGCTCACCACCGAGGCGCTCGTCACCGAGCTGCCCGAGGAGGATGACAAGGCCGGCGCCGGAGCCGGCGGCCATGGAGACATGGGCGGCATGGGCGGCATGGGCGGATTCTAAAACGCCCTGCGTCTCAACGATCCGCGAGGAGCGGGGGCCGGACTCTTTCCGGTCCCGCTCCTCTTTTTTTATCGGCCTCTATCGGTGATCATGGGGAGCCATGTCCGCTTCTCGCCAAACATTGCTCGCAGCCGCGGCCTTCACCGTTTCGGTGCTCTACCTGACGCTTTTTTTTCAACTGGGCAGCACCGCCTTCATGGGTGCCGACGAGCCCCGCTATGCCCGCATCGCCCAGGAGATGGAGGAGAGCGGCGACTGGATCACTCCCCGTCTGGAAGACCATCCCTGGCTTGAAAAGCCGCCCTTTCTCTACTGGACGGCGGCCGCCTCCTACTCCCTCTTGGGAGTGAGCGAGACGGCCGCCCGTCTCCCCAACGCCCTGCTGGGAGCTCTGGCCGCGCTGGCCTTGCTGCTCATGGGAAGCTTCGTGGCGGGTCCCAGGGCCGGACTCTTCTCCCTGCTCATCCTGGCCACTTCACCGCTCTTCGTAGGCCTCTCGCGCTCAGCCAGCATGGACGCTCCGCTGACGGCCGCCTTCACCTGGGCCTGCGTTCTAGGCTTCCTAGCCGGCGAGGACGGCTTGTCGCCCCGGCTCAGGCTGCTCTGCTCGGCCCTGAGCGGGCTCTCCCTGGGGGCCGCCGTACTGGCCAAGGGCCCGGTGGCGCTGGTGCTCTTCGGCGCCGTCTTCGGTTTTTATTTCCTGTGGCTTCAACGCCTGTCTTGGAGTCTGCTGCAGGCGGCCTTGGCAGCGGCCGTCTTTCTCCTCTCGGCGCTCCCTTGGTACCTGTGGGTGTGGCAGGCCAACGGATACGACTTCCTCATCACCTTTTGGATCAATCATCACCTGGCCCGCTTCATCTCGGACATTCACCACCACAGCGAGCCCTTCTGGTACTACCTGGTGGTCTTGCTCTTCGGCTTCTTTCCCTGGTTTTTCTACCTGGGACCGGCTTTGGCCGGTCTTTGGAAGCGGCGCAAAGAGTTGCGGGGACGCGGCGGACGCGCAGAAGTCTTCCTGTGGATCTGGGCCCTGCTGCCTTTCCTCTTCTTCTCGGCCTCGGCCAGCAAGCTGGGAGGTTATATCCTGCCCATTTTCCCGGCCCTGTCCTTGCTGGTCGGACTGCTTTGGGACCGCCATGCCGATCTTGAAGTCTCGCTCTACCGGGGTCTCAAGCGCAGCACCCGCATGCTCAGCATCTTCGTTTTGATCCTCATTGGCGCTTTGCCCATAGCTGCCTCTGTCTTCTACCATTCCGCGCTTCTGGGTCTTTGGCTGGCCCTGCCCCTGGCGGCGGGCATGGCGGTTTTGTGGCTGCGGACGGGACATGCCAGGCCCGGTCCCGCTTTCATCACCCTGACGGCCATGATGACGCTCTTCGTGGCGCTGGCCTACGCCAAGGCCGGGCCGGTCGTTCAAGACTTCCACTCCACCCGCGGCATCGTGCGCTGGGCGGAGCCCGAACTGACGCCCCAGAGGCCCTTGGTCTTCTACCGGTTCTTCCATCACAGCGCCCGCTATTACGCCGGCTATCAAGCCCGCGGCCAAGCCATCCACCGCTACGATGAATTGTTGGAGTTTTTCAAGGAGACGTCCTGGGACCGTTATCTCATCCTCACCAAAGAGGAGGGATGGCAGGATCTCGACGCCTACTTCCACTCCCGTCTGCTCAGCCGCCAGGGCGAGTTCTACCTGGTGGAAGTCCGGCCCGCGTGAGGGACTATGCTCGGGCAAGCTCGCGCATCAGGGAGGCCACCTGGTCCAGTTCCTCGGGCATGACGGTGTGACCCATGGCTGGGAAGATCTCCTTCTTTACCTCGCCTCCCATCTCCTCCAGGTGGGCGGCGGAGAACTCGACCCGCTCCAGGGGGATGTGGGGGTCGACGTCCGAGCAACCCAGGTAAACCGGAGTTCCTTGCAGATGGCCCTGGTCGTTACGGGGTTCTTCGGGAGGCCCGATGAGTCCGCCGCTGAGGGCCGCCAGGGCGCCGTAGCGCCGGGCGTTGCGGGCGGCGTATTCGAGGGCCAGGCAGGCTCCTTGGGAAAAGCCCAGCAGAACGGTGCGTTGGGCCGGGATGCCCTTTTCGCGGCAGTGCTCCAACATCTCGCCCACCCGCTGCAGCGCCGAGGAAAGCCAAGGCTCGTTGGATTGAAGCGGGGCCATGAAACGGTCGGGATACCATACCGAATGGGCCGCTTGAGGGGCCAGAAAGGCGAATCCCTCAACCTTCAGATAGGAGGCCAGGCCGAGGATGTCGCGGGCTCCGGCGCCTCGTCCGTGCAGCATGATCATAGCCGCCCGCGCCTCCTCCAGCGGCTCGCCTCCGGCCAGGACGCGCTGGTTTTGGTGGAGGGCCTGATTCATGGCTTTTCTCCCGGCAGGCTGACTGCGGGCAAGGCCTGCTCGATCTGGGGCCGCGCTTTCTCCAGCCACTTCGGCAGCTTGAGGCTGCGCCCCAGTTGATCGAGGGGCTCGTCCGCCGTGAACCCGGGAGGATCGGTGGCGAACTCGAAGAGCACGCCGCCCGGCTCGCGGAAGTAGATGGAGCGAAAGTAATTACGGTCGAGAATGGGGGTGACGTTGTATCCCGAGTCCTCGAGTTGGCTTCTCCATGCCTCCTGCTGATTTTGATCGGGGACCCGCCAGGCCACATGGTGGACGCTGCCGGCGCCCAGGGCGGCGCGGGTCTGGCCGGGAGCGGGCACCAGATCGACCAGGGCGGCCCGGTCCCCGGCGCCCCGCAGGCGCAATCGTCCCTCTTCCTCGCCTTCCTCTCGAAATCCCATGGTGTCGCGCAAAAGCTGCGCCGTTCCTTCAAGCCCGGCCAGACGCAGAGTGACCGAATGGAATCCCCGTATGGCGTGAGCGGGTGGTACGGGCGAATCGGCCCAGGGCTGGAAATCCTGGTCTTCATCGCTGCCGACCAACTCCAGGCTGGTGCCCTCGGGGTCGCGGAAGCTGAGCAGGTCTTCCTGAAGGCGCCGCGCCCGTTTCACTGCAACGTCATTGGCCTGCAGCCGTTCTTCCCAGAAGCCCAATTGCCCGTCCGGAACCGCAAAGGCCGTGGCTGCCGTCTCTCCGCTGCCCGAACGGCCGCGTCCCACGGTCCGCCAGGGAAAGAAAGTCAGGATGGTGCCCGGCCTCCCTTGGCCGTCTCCGTAGTAGAAGTGATAGGTGCCCGGATCATCGAAGTTGACGGTCTTCTTGACCAGCCTCAACCCCAACACGCCCACGTAGAAGTCGATGTTGAGCTGGGCGTCCTTGGCGATGGCGGTGACGTGGTGAATGCCTGCGATGGTTGGTTGGCTCATGCTGAGTCCTTTGACGGTCAGGTGATTGTAGAGCAGGCCTCGGCTCCGAGGCTAGGCGAGCTGCAGCAAGCGTTCTCCCACTTCTTCCTGAGAGGGGATGCGGTTCGATCGAAAGACCCGGCTCCACACGTCGGCGTTCTCCATGCAGGTATAGACGCGAGTGGCCGGGGAGGCCGCTTCAATCCATGCCCGCAGCTTGGAGAGCATTTCGACTCTGAGGGGCTTGAAGTAGCGCAGCTTGCCGTCTTGGCACGGGACCAGCTCGCCCAGCGGCAAGGCGGATCCGGGGAAGCGTTCCCGCATGATTTCCTTGAGGCGGGGTGTCATTCGCAGCGCTCCCAGCGAAATGTAGGGTACCGAAGCGGCCGGCAGGCGCTGGAAGATTTCCTCCACCAGGGAGCGGTAGCCGGCTTCCCAGTCAGGGTAGCGGATGACGGGATCGATATGGAACACGATCGGATATCCGGCTTGCACGCAACGCTCGGCCGCCCGCAGGCGCTGCTCGAGCGAGGCTGTTTTGTGCTCTTCGCTCTGCTGCACGGCCCGCGGATTGATCGACCAGGAGACCACGGTGCGTCCGCGGTGATCGAGTTCCAGCAGTTCCTCGACGCAGTCGCTCTTGGTCTTGAACTCCAGCAGCGCATTGGGACGGCGGGCGAAAAACTCCACCAGGGGACGGCTGTAGCCGGTGACGGGATCCAGGGCCAGTGAATCGGCCAACTCGCCGGTCCCCACTCTGAAGTTGGATGAGGGCGCCGAGGAAAAGACTTGATCGAGTTCGCTCAGCAGGTCTTGATGGTTGGCGTAGATCACCATCTGGGGCAGATTCAGATAGGCCTGAAGGTAGCAGTAACTGCATTCCATATGGCAGTTCGAGGCGTAGTTGACGACAAAGTAATTGCAGCATACGTTGCCGGCTCCGACCTTGGTGGTTCCGGCCGGACAGGGTTTGAAAAAGTGTCCCCGGTGACGGCACAGCACCAATTGGCGCTTGGCCTGGGCGATGCTGGGCCGGCTCCGGCGCGACTCTTCCACGAGGTCCTCCAAGCCGGCAAAAAGGCGCTGGGGAACTTCAGGCAAGCGGCTCCGCACATTGGCGGCAATGAGGGAATCGGCCACCGCTTCTTCAATCAATATCTCCTGCGGGCGATAGGGACGCATGACCCTCAATATACCCTCCTTGCCCCACAGCGGGCGCAGGGACTGGGGTAGGAGGCCCGGCCATCATGCCAAGCCCTGCTGCAAATAACGTCGAAATCTGCACTTAAAGAGCCTGTTATCAATGAAACATTGCATTTAAGGATCATGTCCATGCGCTTGGGGTGTGGATTCCGGGGTAAAACTGCACCTGTCAGCTTCTTCCGTTGAGATATAAAAGAAACCTACGCTATTGGCCATGAAATTGGATATCCGTATGATGCGGAAAATCGGTCGCCGCATCCGACACCGCCGGCGCCTGAAGAAGCTCACACAGGAAGACTTGGCCGAACGCAGCGGTTACAGCACCGGCTATATCGGCAGCATCGAGAACGCCCGAAAGGTCCCATCCATCGTTTTCATCTTCGACGTGGCCGCCGCCTTGGAGACCTCCGCCGCCGACTTGCTCATCGATTCCAAGGGGGGCCCCGACCGCGAGGCGATCAAGGACGAGATCCGTCAACTGGTCGACCAGCTTTAATCTCAGCGGGCCGCCAGCCTGGTCCGCTCAAACCGTCCCGCTTGGGGCCGGCTTCCGGCCTCAAAGCAGCCCTTGGCTTGATTTCGCCGGTTGCTGAAGCTAAGATGCAAGACTCAAGACGACCTCCCGGATAAAGTACGCCCGAAAAGGACGGGACGCCCGGCCTTCCATTCCGAGGCGATAATTCAAACGAAACATGAACGATAATCAGACCAAGCATTCCCCAAGCACTCCCTCTTCCCAAGAGCCGCAAGAGCCGGAACTGGCCGAGGTTTCCATGGAAGATCTGCCCAAGGAACTTCAGGACGCGGCCCACAAGGCCGGATGGAGTGCCCTCATGCCGGTGCAGAAGAGGGCGATTCCTTATCTGCTGCAAGGCCGCGACCTGATGGTCCAGTCCAGAACCGGCAGCGGTAAAACGGGGGCTTTCTTGCTGCCCCTGCTGCAGCGCATCGATCCCTCTCATGACGTGACCCAGGCCATGGTGCTGACTCCCACCCGCGAGCTGGCGGCCCAGGTGGCCCGGGAATCGGAGCGGCTCAGTTCGCAGGGATCCAACGTCCGCACCGTGGTGGTCTACGGCGGTGTCGGCTACGGCGCCCAGATGAAGGGCCTGAAAGCGGGAGCCCACCTGATCGTCGGTACGCCGGGACGCATTCTCGACCATCTCGAACGAGGGACCATGCGTCTCAACAAGCTGCGCTACATGATTTTCGACGAGGCCGACCGGCTCATGTCGATGGGATTCTTCCCCGACATGAAGCGCCTTCAGAAGCATCTGCCCGAGAAGCGCCACACCTACATGTTCTCAGCCACCTATCCGCCCAGCGTGCTGAGTCTGGCCAACATGTTCCTGGATTCCCCCGAACGCCTCAACCTCAGCCGCGACACCCTCCATGTGGTGGACACGGAGCACCTCTACTACGTGGTCGATTCCATGGACAAGGACCGGGCTCTGATCCGGCTCATCGAGATGGAGAACCCCGAATCGGCCATTATCTTCTGCAACCGGAAATCGACGGTGGAATACGTGACTCAGGTCTTGCAGCGCTTCGGCTATCACGCCGACATGCTCATGTCGGACTTGAGCCAGAAGGCCCGCGAGCGCGTGCTGGGACGGTTGCGCGACAAGACGCTGACCTTTTTGGTGGCTACCGACGTGGCCGCCCGCGGCATCGACATCGACCGGCTATCCCACGTCATTCAGTACGATTTTCCCGAAGAGGTGGAGAACTACATCCACCGGGCGGGACGCACCGGCAGGGCCGGAGCCGTCGGCATGGCGGCTACCCTGGCCAGCCATGCCGAGGAACTCAACCTCAAGAAAGCCGCCAAGCAGCTGGGCATTCCCCTGGAAAGCCGTCCCCTGCCCGGCGATTCCGACGTCGAGCAAATCGTCTCCGAAAGGGCCACTGCTCTGCTCGAAGCCGACCTTCGCTCGCGCGACAACCTGCAGCGGGAACGCCTGCAACGCATGGTTCCCCTGGCTGACTCCCTGAGCGAAAGCGACGAGGAAAAACTGCTTATCGCCATGCTCCTGGACGACTACTACCAGAAGAAGCTGCACCAGCCGGAAACCTGGACGGGCACCATCGAGCAGCCCGAGCGCACCCAGTCCTCGCGCAGAAAGGGCGGCTCAGGCGGAAGAGGACGGCGAAAGGGCGGAGGCGGCCGGGGCGGCAAGGGGCGAGGGCGACGCGGACGCGGGCGCAAGTCCTGACATGACCCAAGGCCGGGATACCTTCGGATCGAGCTGGGGGACGGTTCTCACCACTGCCGGAGTGGCCATCGGGCTGGGCAACATCTGGCGCTTTCCCTACATGATGGGGGCATTCGGAGGCCTCTGGTTCCTTCTCGTCTATCTGGCTGTCGTGATCGGTTTCGGAGTTCCCGCCCTGATGAGCGAATGGGCCCTGGGACGCCGCCTTCGCCGCGGCCCCATGGGGGCTTTCGAGAAGGCCTCCATGCCCGGCGGCAAACTGTGGGGATGGCTGCTGCTGATCACGGTCGTGATGGCCTCGTCCTACTACGCCGTGGTGTTAGGATGGGTGCTCTGCTACGCCGTCTTCTTTGCCACCGGCCAGACCCAAGGGGATTCCCAGGAGGTATTCCGGGGCCTGACTTCCAACCTGCCCCTGCAAACGGCCGGCGTGTGGACTTGCGTGGCCCTCTCTTGCGCCGCCATGGCCCTGGGAGTCAAAGGCGGCATCCAGCGCATCAGTTCGCTCTTCACGCCCCTTTTCTTCCTTCTCTTCCTGGGCCTGATCGTCTATGTACTGGGGCTGCCGGGCGCCTGGACGGGATTTCTGGCCTATCTGGCCGAAAGCGCCGGCAATTTCACTCCCCGGACCGTCCTGGCGGCGCTGGGACAGGGGCTCTTTTCCCTCAGCCTGGGCGGGACCTACATGCTGGTTTACGGCAGCTACATGCGATCCCGGGAGAACATTCCCCGCAGCGCCTTGATGACGGCCTCTCTGGACGTCTCGGCGGCCCTGCTGGCCTGCTTGCTGGTGGTTCCTGCGGTGCTGGTCTTCGGCATCGACATGGCCAGCGGGCCTCCGCTCATGTTCGTCACCATGCCCGAGGTGTTTCAGCAGATGGACTGGGGAGGCATCGCCGGCACGCTCTTTTTTCTCTCCGTGCTGCTGGTGGCTCTGCTCTCCCTCATCGGCGCCTACGAAGTCATCGTGGCTGCTCTTCGCGACGCCTGGGGGTGGAGCCGGCCCAAGGCTTTGTTGCTGGTGCTGATCACCCAGACGGTGCTCATCTTCCCTCCCATGCTCAGCCTCGACTACATCTTCTACAGCGATCTCTTGTGGGGCTCGACCATGCAGCCGTTGGGCGCCGTCCTCTCCGTGGTGGCCCTGGTGTGGAGCCTGGGCCGGGCCGCGGCGCTGGAAGAGATCTCCCGCAATTCCGGCTTGCCGGTGAAGGGATTCCTGGTGCTTTGGCTGCGCTGGGTGGTCCCCGGCGGAATCGTCATCGGGCTTCTCTACGGGTGGGCGGGCTGATGCTTCCGCTACTTCTGAAGCCTTGATAAGATAGAATTTCGGGCGCGGTGAAGGACTTTATGGCACTACGACTGTACAACACGCTGACCCGGAAAGTAGAGCCCCTCCGGCCTCTCGAAGATGAGCACGTACGCATGTATACGTGCGGCCCCACGGTCTACAACTACGTCCATATCGGCAACTTCCGCACCTTCATCTTCCAGGACCTGCTGCGCCGCTACATCCTCTACAAGGGGTTTGAGCTGACCCACGTCATGAACATCACCGACGTGGACGACAAGATCATCGCCGCCTCTAAAGCCGAGGGTGTGTCCATTGCCGAGTACACCGGCCGCTACGAGCAGGCTTTTCTTGACGATATGGAGACGTTGCGCATCCAAAAGCCCGAAGTCATGCCGCGCGCCACGGAGCATATCGACGACATGGTGGAGCTGGTCAGCAAGCTGCGCGACAAGGGGCTGACCTACGAGAGCGACGGCTCGATTTACTATCGCATCGCCGGCTTCAAGAACTACGGCAAGCTCTCCAGGGTAGAATTGGACGGCTCGGGCAGCCAGGCCCGCGTCGATTCCGACGAATACACCAAGGAGAATCCGCGCGATTTCGTGCTCTGGAAGGGACGCCGGGGCGATGACGCCTACTGGGAAAGCAGTTTGGGAGAGGGGCGTCCCGGCTGGCATCTTGAATGCTCGGCCATGAGCATGAAGTACCTGGGGGAGAGCTTCGACATCCATTGCGGGGGTGTCGACCTGGTCTTCCCCCATCACGAGAACGAGATCGCCCAAAGCGAAGGAGCCAGCGGCAAGCCCTTCGTCAAGTACTGGGTGCATGGAGCCCATCTGATCGTGGAAGGCGAGAAGATGTCCAAGTCGGCGGGCAACTTCTATACTCTGCGCCAAGTGCTGGAAAAGGGCTACAGTCCGCGGGCCGTGCGCTATCTGCTCAGTTCGGTCCATTATCGAAAGCAGCTCAACTTCACTTTCGACGGCATCGAGCAGGCTGCGGCTGCCGTCCGGCGGGTCGACGACCTGCTGCGCAAGCTGCGCGAACTTGAGCCGGCCGGTGAAGACGACGAACGGCTCGCTCAAGCGGTCGAAGAGGCCCGCGCCGCCTTCGAAGCCGCTCTGGACGACGACCTCAATGTCTCAGAGGCTTTGGCGGCTCTTTTCGAATTGGTCCGGCAGGCCAATGTCTCGCTCGACGAGGGTAAGCTGGGGTCGGGCAACCGCCGGGAGATCATGCGGTTCTTCCAGGACGCTGACTCCGTTTTCGATGTTTTCCAACTGGAAGAAGAAGAGTTGCCTGACGAAGACGTCGCTCGCCTCATCGAGGAGCGAATCGAGGCGCGCCGCCTGCGGGAGTTCGCGCGCGCTGATGAGATCCGCGATCATTTGGCTGAGCAAGGAATCATCCTGGAAGATACGAAAGAAGGAACACGATGGAAACGAGTGCACTGAAAACTGACGCCGCGGCGGCTCTGGATTTTCTCAAGAGCCACATGCTGGCTGACGGATACGACTTGGTTTGCGACCTGCACAAGAGCAAGGGTTCACGTCTCTACGATGCCAAGCGAGACACCTTTTTTCTTGATTTCTTCTCTTGCTTCGCCACTTGTCCCTTGGGTTTCAACCACCCCAGGCTGACTACGCCTGAGGCGCTCAAGCGCCTGGGAGAGGCGGCCGTCAACAAGCCTTCCAACTCGGACGTCTACAGTTGGGAGATGGTGGAGTTCATGAGGACCTTCACCCGCGTCGCCAAACCCGACCATATGAAGTACGCCTTCTTCATCGAGGGCGGCGCGCTGGGGGTTGAGAACTGCCTCAAGGCGGCCTTCGACTGGAAAGTGCAGAAGAACTTCGCCAAGGGCTACAAGGAGGAAAAAGGCTACAAGGTCATTCACTTCAAGGACGCCTTTCACGGCCGCACCGGTTACACGCTTTCGCTCACCAACACCGATCCCAACAAGACCAAGTACTTTCCCAAGTTCGACTGGCCCCGCATCGACAATCCCTACTGCCGTTTTCCTCTGCAAGGAGACAACCTTGAGCAGGTGGTGGAAAGCGAGAAGCAGGCCTTGGGCCACATCGCCGAGATCATCAAGGAAGAGGGCGACGACGTCGCCTGCATTGTGTTGGAACCGATCCAGAGCGAGGGCGGCGACCATCACTTCCGTCCCGAGTTCCACCAGGCGCTGCGGGCCATCTGCGACAACAACGACATCCTCATGATCTACGACGAGGTGCAGACGGGTTTCGGAGCCTCGGGCAAGTTCTGGGCTTACGAGCACTACGTGCGGCCCGACATGCTGGCTTTCGGCAAGAAGGCCCAGGTGTGCGGCGTCTTGGCCAGCGCGCGCATCGACGAAGTGCCCGACAACGTCTTCCGCGTCTCCAGCCGCATCAATTCGACCTGGGGCGGAAACTTGGTGGACATGGTGCGCTGCGGGATGTACCTGCAGATCTACGAAGAGGAAAACATCCTGCAGCATGTCAGCGAGATGGGCCAAAGGCTGCTGGAGAGGCTGCACGATCTGCAGGAAGAATTTCCCGACAAGATTTCAAACGTGCGCGGCAAGGGACTGCTGTGCGCCTTCGACATGGTCGACTCGGCTACCCGCAAGGCCTTTCTGCGGCGCCTTTTTGAAGAGCGCCTGCTGATGTTGCCCTGCGGGCGCCGTTCGGTGCGTTTCCGTACGCCCCTCAACATTAGCTGGGACGACCTGCAAGAAGGACTGGGGATTATTCACAAGGTTGTGAGCGCGATGTAAGTCCTGGGCGGTGCTTCAGAGGCGCCAGTGGCGCAGTTCATAGCGGCGCAGATCGGGTGTTTCGACCGCGATCAAGTGGAGGCCGAAGGGCTGTTCCTCGAGTTCGTAGCGGCGCAGGAAGTGCCAGGCGGCCGCCTCCACCCGCGCCAGCTTCTCTTCATCGGCGGTTTCTTCGGGCCGGACGGATGAGGGCCCGCGGCGGGTGCGGACTTCGAAGAAGCCGAGGTGATGAGGGCCGTAGGCGATCAGGTCCACTTCGCCCACCCGGCAAGACCAGTTGCGCGCCACCACGTCCCATCCGCTGCGGCGAAGGTAGCGCAACGCCAGCCATTCGCCCCAGCGCCCCAGGGCGGCGCGCTCTCCGGCCTTCCTGGTGTAGGCGGCGAAGAAGCAAGGACGGATCACCCGGCCCCGTTTCACCTCCACCAGTTCCTCTTGAATTGGAATGCCCTTTTCTCTCTCCACACACCTTCAACGCACCAGCCCGCGCAATCTGCGAAATCCGCCTCAGAAGCCGTCTGGACAGAGGCCCTGAAAAGTTGACAAAAGCACCGCTGGTTCGTAGAATATGGGCTCTGCGAGCGGGAATAACTCAGTGGTAGAGTGCAACCTTGCCAAGGTTGAAGTCGCGGGTTCGAATCCCGTTTCCCGCTCCATTTCCCACCTTCCACACCCGGGCCCCAAGGTTGTTTTCACTTGAGCGCAAGTCTATAATGGCAGTCCGCGCTCAGAGAGGCGGCGTACCCAAGTGGTAAGGGAGAGGTCTGCAAAACCTTTATGCGCCGGTTCGAATCCGGCCGCCGCCTCCAATTCCTGGCTCAAATGCCCGCTATTGGAGGCGCTCTTCATCTCCGGGCTGATTGAGTTCCCAGTAGGGCAGTTTCTCGCTCTTCTCCAGTTCCAGAGAATCGCCGTTGGGGCGCTGCCAGCGGATCAGGCGGTGAGGAAACTCGGCTTCGAACCACATCAGGTCGCGCCGGTCTCCAGCTTGCACTTCGACGCGAAAGGTCTCGAATCGGCCGGCTGGCGCCTGGACGCTTTCACGTTGCTGCACCTCCACCCGGGCCCGCTGGTAGGAGGGTTCTTGGACGCGGCTGGAAAACTGGCTGGGCAGCATGTTGAACTCGAGGCTCAGCCCCACTCGCCATTTCAATGAGCGCAGCGTCACCGGCAAGGTGTCGTAGAGCACCAGATCGTCCGGGTACTCCACATCGTAGGAGCCGTTTCCCTGACCGTCCCAGTAGGTATTGAAGTCGAAGCTGTGGCGTTGGCCATAGCGTACGATTTCCTTGAAGGAATGTCCGCACCATTCCTGGCTGCTGTAGGTCATTTTGGCGAAACGCTGGGGACCGTGCTGGAAGAAAGCGCTCATCATCTGACGGTACTCGTAGATTCCGGTTTGGACCCGTTGCAGGTAGTTGAACTTGAGCATCTTGACCAGCCCCGGCTGGCGCCAGTCGTCGGCTTTGACCAGCAACTCGGGATTATGATCTTCGGTCACCAGGATGTGGACCAGTTGTCGGGCTGGACGGCGGGCGCCGTAGAAGGTCAATCGGGCCTGGTAAAGATTGATCTCAGCCGTGCCGTCGAACCAATAGTCCCGGCTCGAGTAGGAGGAGTCGAGATGATCGGCCAGATCGTTGGCGGCCGAGGCTCCTTGCCGGCAGACCGCCAAAAAGGGAAGAAGCAGCCCGGCCAGGCAGATGAGAATCGTTTTTCGCATGACGTTGATGTCTCCTTCGAACAGTTATCGAGGGGCGCGGCCTGAGGACAGTCTCCGCAAAGGGTAGCGAGCAGCCTCATCCCGCCCAGCTTAGCTACTGGCCCTAGTCGAGATGAAGCGACCAGTTGGTGTGGGGTCGCTTGTTGAGGACGATGTAGTGGTAGAGGAGCTCGCGGATGCTGTGGTCGCTCATTCCCCGCTGCCGGAAGAAAGGCTCCAGCTTACGGCGGAGCTTGGGCATGTTGTAGAAGGGAACCCGCGGATAGTAGTGGTGCTCGAGGTGGTAGGTCGACCACAGGTAGGCGATGTCCCAAAACCGGCTCACCTTCATGAGGGTGCTCCATTGGGCCGGGTCCTCGGGGACGATGAAGTAGTGCTGGCAGAGTCGGTTGAGTGCGAAGGCCACCGGGAAGACCAGCAGGTAGGGAACCAGGTAGGCGCGTCCGGCGGCACCCCAGCCGAAAAAGTAAGCCAAGGCCGCAAAAGCAGCCAGGTGAACGGCTATAGTGGCCAGGCGCTCGTTGCGGATCGTCCTTTGCAACTCTCGCGGGTAGGTGGCGTTTTCCTCTTTGGCAGCCCGGAAATAGATGAAGATCAGGGCCGGCGTGAAGTAGAGCAGCTTGTACCAGCGCTTGTTGACCTTGGGCGAGAGGCGGTGGCGCTTGGGATCATCCTCTTCCGATCCCAGTGAATCGTGGTGGTCGAGATGCCAGCGCGTGAACTGGGTGCGCGAGATGCCGCTGGGGATGGCGTAGAGGAAGCCCAGCACTTTATTCCAAAAGGCCTTGGAGCGGCTGCGCCCGCCGCGGATGGCGTTGTCGTGAACGACTTCGTGGAGCATCACGGTGAAGTTGAAGATCACGAACCCCTGCACGACCGCCAGCGGAATCCAAATCAGCGGATGGGTGAAGACGATTAATCCCCAGGTGGCCAGCCCCATAACGCCGAACTGCCCCGCGGTGACTGCAAGATGTCGCCAAGTGCTGACCTGGTGCAGTTCCCGCAGTTCCTCGGCATCCAGCCGCTGGGACAGTTCCTGGCGCAGTCCGCGGGTGTGGCGGGCGTAGTAGTTCTTGCGCCCGTCAGACGGGATCTCGGAGTCACTTGGAGCCTTGACCAGGGGCGATGCAGCCGAAACCATAGCGCCTTTATTCTAGCAAATGCCGCCTTCCGGGGGACGGAATGGGCGGTGCGGGGGTTTATCCTACTCGCTTCTTGAAGGCCTCGAAGGAGCCCGGAGAACGCTTCTCTCTCCAGCGGATGAACTTGCCGGCTACCTCCTCCAGGTTTCCCAAGAAGTTGGCGTCGCTGAACTGCTGGCGTATCTCCTCGAGCAGGGGCTCGATCCGAACCCACACCAAGAGCATTTCACCTCCGCTTTCGAAGAAGAGTTGTTTGTTGAGCGTCTCGTGACGGATGAAGGAAGCGACCATGTCCCAATAGGACGCCACCATGCGGAAGTAGGCGTTGGTCTGGGAGCCCGACGGACACAGTTGGTTCAGTTCCTTGAGGTTCTTGACTTTGAACGACTCCGAAAACCAGGCGCGCGCTTCCCGCATCTTGCGCTCGCGCCGCAGTTCGTAAAGTCTCAGGATCAAATCGACGTCGTGGTGGTCGGGTGCTTTGGACATGTCGGTCCTCCTCGGTCTGATGCATATGCTTGAAACGGCTGCGGGAGAGGGAACGCGCCTCGGCCTCGGCGGCGCCCCGGCGGCCCGGCGGGTAATGATTCCGTCGATTTTGCCGACAGGGTAAGAGGTGGCTTCACCCCGGCCTTGGTGCCGGACGTTGCGTCCGCAGCCAGAAAAAACTAAAGCCTCAAGCCACCCTTTAATTGTAGGGTCTTATGCGAGTTTCCGCCAGTCATGATTTGCGCACCTTGATCGCCTCCTATCATCCCGTGATCGTTATGGAGACGCTGGAGGAGGAACGGGCTCAACAACTCCTGCGCGAAACGGCCGCGGCGATGGGATTGCCCTTCTTCGAGTGGACCGTCACGCGGGGGCTGCGCCGCCCGCCCAAAGGGGGCATGATCCACGGCACCAACGATCCCCAGGTCATGCTGCGTCATCTGGAAAGTTTGACCATCGAGGGCGTTTATCTGCTCAAGGACCTGGCTTCTCACCTCTCCAGCCCGCCGGTCGCCCGGCAGTTCCGCGAGCTGTGTCAGAAGTTTTCCAGCACCCGTTCGGCCCTGGTGTTAACGGGAGCCGACATCGAGCTTCCCGCCGGAATCGGACACAAGGCCGCCTTCTACCGGCTCAGCCTGCCGGGCCGAGAGGAACTCAAGGAGGTCATGCAGACGGCTCTGGCTTCCTTGCGCCGCAAGCAGCCCTTCCAGGTCGATCTGCAGCCGGGAGATTTGCATCAACTGATCTCGGCGCTGCGCGGGATGACCCTCAACCAGGCCCGCCAGGCTGTCGCCTTCGCCGTTATGGAGGACGGCCGCCTGAACGGCAGCGACATCAACAGAGTTCTGGAGCGCAAGGCCCAGATGATCAGCGACGGAGGCGTGCTGGAGTTCTTTCCCGCCGAGGACAACCAGTCGGAGTTGGGCGGATTCGCCAATCTGCAAGAATGGCTGCAGCGCGCCGAAATCGGCTTTTCCAGCAAAGCCCGGGAGTTGAACTTGAGGGCTCCGCGGGGAATTCTCATCGTAGGGGTGCAGGGCTGCGGGAAATCGCTGGCGGCCAAGGTCATCGCGCGGCGCTGGAGAATGCCCTTGCTCAAACTGGACGCGGGCAGCCTCTACGACAAGTATGTGGGCGAATCGGAGAAGAACTTCCGCCGCGCCGTTGCCATGGCCGAGTCGATGGCCCCCGCCGTCATGTGGATCGACGAGATCGAAAAGGGACTGGGATCGGCCGGCTCCTCCGATCAGGACGGCGGCTTGAGCCGGCGTCTGCTAGGGGCCTTCCTGACCTGGTTGCAGGAGAAGAAGGGAGAAGTCTTCGTGGTGGCCACCGCCAACGACTTGAGCGGACTTCCGCCGGAGCTGATGCGTAAGGGACGCTTTGACGAGATCTTCTTCGTCGATCTGCCCGGCCTGAGCGACCGCCGCTCCATTTTCCGGATCCACCTGCGCCTGCGAAACCAAGATCCCGACTCCTTCGACCTGGATGAGCTGGCGCGCGCCTGCGACGGCTTCAGCGGAGCTGAAATCGAGCAGGCCGTCATCGGCGCCGCCTACCGTTCTTTGCACGAAAGCCGCTCCCTGTGCACACAGCTCATCCTCGAGGAAATCTCCGAAACCGTACCGCTGTCGGTGTCTCGGCGCGAAGATATCGAGCGTCTGAGGAATACCGCCCGCAGCCGTTTCGTCAGTGCCGCCTAGGGCCACAAGGTGGCCAACAAGTTCACACAAGTGTCAAGTTTCAGTGACCGCGGTGAAGGCCCAATTGCTCTCGGCGGTATGAGGCTCGCTACGCCTAGGGCCACTAGGTGGCCAACAAGTTCACACACGGGTCAAGTTTCAGCGACCGCGGTGAAGGCTCAATTGCCCTCGGCGGTATGAGGTCGCTCGCTACGCCTAGGCGAATTCAAGGTGTCCTGCCATCCGCTCCAGTTCGCCCCGCAGCAGGACGCTGCGGTTGGGGGGCTGCATGCTGATCAGCTTGAGTCCGCGCAGGACGCTGGCGGCCAGCTCACCGCGCGGGGAGAAGGCGCGGATGACGATCTTGTTGTCGACGCCCAGGCGGTTGTTTTCGTAGCGCACGAAATCCACCGAAAGATGACCTCCCTGGGGCGCATTCAGTTCAGCGTGGAGAATGATCCGCTCGCGCGGGTCGTCGCCCGGCTTGCCGCTGGAAACCAAGCCTGAGAGCTGCCAGTCGAAGTCGCTGGCGAAACCCTCGAAAACAGCTTCAGCATCCAAGGCGAGGGCCGAAACGGCGTCGTAGGACTCGCCATGGCGCTTGGCCTTGATGTCGTAGAGTTTCATAGATCTCCCGATTGCGCATCGGGCACTCCCGGGCGCTTCCTCAGTATACCGGATTCTCCCTCCCCTTTCGGACAAGGGCACCAAAGTCTGCGGCGCCGTCTACTGGGTGAGAAAGAGCGCTCTCTCGCACTGCTCGATGAGGCGCAGGGTGGTGCTTCCGAAGACTTTGCGCAGTATGAGGCGGCGATGGCTGTTTCCGGCCACCACGATGTCGGCGTCGAAGCGTTTAGCCTCTTCCAGCAGCCCCTTGGTGGGATCGCCTTCCATGACTTCGCCTTGCGGCTCCAAGCCATGCTCGCGGCAGTACTCGAGGGCGTCTTCAATGAGCTGGCGGGCCTCTTCCCTGGGCTTGTTCTCGTCATAGCAGACGACCCGCAAATCGCACTTTTCCCAAAGCTGCATTGAAACGAACCGCTTCATGGCTTTGGCCGATTCCATCGACCCGTTGTAGCCGACCAGGACCTTGACCGGACTCTTGAAGGGTTGGTCCACGGTGAGGACGGGACGGACTCCTTGAGCGATGAGCTTGGCGATGCTGTCGTGAGGCTCGTCGATCACGCCGAACTCCCACAGCGAGCGAAGACCCAGGATCGTCAGGTCGTGATAGCGCCAGTAGGAGATCAGCGACTCGAAAGGATCGCCGTTCTCGCGGTAGAGCCGATGGCGGACTTTGGCCTTCTCGCAAGCCTTGACGAAATCGTTCACCGCCTTGCGCGACTGCTGGCGGGCCTCTTCGATGCGGAACTCGGCCAATTGCTGGGCCGAGTGGCCGGCCCCCAGCGGCACCGAGCCGGTGTCCGAGAGGCGGTCGATGTCCACTATCGTTACCCCGGTCAAAGAGGCGTCGTGACGGCGGGCCAGGCGGACCGCCTCCTCGATCTTCCTTTCCGAGTGTTGCGATCCGGCTAGAGCTACAAGAATGCGCTTGATCATAGTCGTTGACTCGAGGGTCCTTAATACCCCTCAAGGATACTGCCTGAGGTCAGGCTTGTCGATGCAGGGCCAGATTTCGTCCTATCCTGGCGGCCTTTTCCCTTCTCCGGCGTCGGCACGCGAAAGTGCTATAGTGAGCCGCTATGGATATACGAGAGATACAGCCTTCCACGGCGCTTCCCAACGGGCGCCTGCGCCTGCTGATGGAGGGTCTGGACGATCCCTCCTCGGTGAGCGTCTTCGTGGGAGGGCTGCAGGCCGATATCCTGGGCGCCTCCAGAGAGGCGGTGACCATTCGCGTGCCGCCCGCCGACTCGGGCGAAATCGAAGTGCGCGCCAAGCTGGCCGCCCGGGCCCGCATGAAGATCGGCCTTGTCCTCAACGATGAATTGCATCCCGTGACCAATCCGGTGGTGGACCGCCATGGCAACGTCTACACCACCTACAGCGGAGGACGCGGCGAAGAGGTCACCTTCGGCGTCTTTCAGATTACTCCCGACGGCGACACCCGGCCCTTTTTGGCCGATATCGTCAATCCCACGGGACTGGCGCTGGGCCCCGACGGCCGCCTCTATGTATCCAGCCGCCACAGCGGCGAGGTCTTTGCCACCTCCTTCGACAAGCAGGTGGAAAAATTCGCCGTGGGGCTGGGCCTGGCCACCGGCCTGGCCTTCGACTCCAAAGGTCATCTGTTCGTGGGTGACCGCAGCGGGACCATCGCCCGCGTCTCTCCCCAAGGAGAGGCGGAAGCCTACTGCCAGCTCGAGCCCAGCGTCTCGGCCTACCACTTGGCCTTCGATCCGCAAGACAATCTCTACGTCACGGGACCCACATTGGCCACTCAGGATTGCCTTTACCGCGTGCCTCCCGGAGGAGAGCCGGAAATCCTCTTTCGCGGACTGGGGCGCCCTCAGGGAATCGGCTTCGATCCTGAGGGGAATCTGCTGGTGGCGGCTTCCTATCGGGGACAGAAAGGACTTTACAGCATGGCCGGCGGCCAGCCTCGACTGCTGCTCAGCGGCCCCATGCTGGTGGGTTTCGCCTACGATCTGGAGCGAGGCCACCTTTACTGCGTCGACCACTCCGCCCTTTACCGTGTCGACCTCTAACGGCTCGGCGCACGGCTTGGGACGATCACTGTATCCCTTGGCCGCCTAACGCCCATGTCATTCAGCTTCACCGTCCATGAGCAGGATTCCGGCAGTCAGGCCCGCTGCGGACGCCTGACCACCTCGCGGGGCGTGATCGAGACGCCCGTCTTCATGCCCGTGGGCACCTCCGCCACCGTCAAGGCCGTCCCGGCCGATTTCCTGCGCCGCCTGCAAGCCTCCATTATCCTCTCCAACACCTACCACCTCTTTCTGCGTCCGGGTCACGAGGTGGTGCGCGATCTGGGCGGACTGCACGGATTCATGGACTGGGAGGGCAGCATACTCACCGACAGCGGCGGCTTCCAGGTCTACAGCCACCGCCAGTTGCGCCGCATCCGCGAAGAAGGGGTGGAATTCCGTTCTCATCTGGACGGCAGCAGGCACTTTCTCTCTCCCGAGCGCTCGGTCGGCATCCAGCAGGCCCTGGGCGCCGACATCATCATGACCTTCGACGACTGCACGCCTTATCCAGTGGAGCGGGCCGAGGCCCGCGAATCGATGCTGCGCTCCATGCGCTGGGCCCAGCGCTGCCGCGATTGCCACCAGGACGGCCCACAGACGCTCTTCGGAATCGTGCAGGGAGGCATGTTTTCTGAATTGCGCCGGGAAAGCCTGCAGAGACTGCTGGAAATCGAATTCGCGGGACTGGCCCTGGGGGGATTCAGCGTGGGCGAACCCAAGCCGCTGATGTATGACCTGGTGGCCCAAATCACCCCTCAGCTCCCCGCCTCTGCGCCCCGCTATCTGATGGGCGTGGGAACTCCTCTCGACATCCTCTATTGCGTCCAGCAGGGCGTGGACATGTTCGACTGCGTCATGCCCACCCGCAACGCCCGCAACGGCACCCTCTTCACCTGGCAGGGCAAGGTCCATATCAAGAACGCCCGCTACAAAAGCGATGCCGGGCCTCTCGATCCCCAATGCGGCTGCATGGTATGCACCTCTTACTCGCGGGCCTATCTGCGCCATCTCTACCAGTCGGGAGAGATTCTCTCCGCCATTCTCAACAGCTACCACAACCTGGCTTTCTACCTGGGATTGATGAAACGGGTGCGGGACTCCATCCGCCGGGGAAAACTGGATGAATTGGCGGGCCTTCTCCGTCGCAGCTATGAGGACGACGCCTGATTTTTTGCTATACTCCCTGTTTCACTTGAGAAAGGGAAAGACGGGGAGAGCATGTTGCATTCACTATTGGCTTCGGCCCAGAATCCGGCCGCCAGCCCCCTTTACACCGTCCTGCCGCTGCTGATCATCGTGGGCATTTTCTACCTGCTGATCTGGCGTCCCATGAAAGTCCGTCAAAAGAATCACGAAGCCTTGATCGCCGGACTCAAAAACGGGGACAAGATCATTACCGCGGGAGGCATTTACGGCGTCGTATCGGGGTTGCGCGAGCACACCCTGCTCATCAAGGTGAGCGACAAGGTGAAGCTGGAGGTCGCCAAGAATTCGGTGGCTTCCTTACAGACCGGGGATAGCTCGGATGAGTCGTGAGGACGGCGAGCTTGCCCTCCACAGGATGAACAATCATGAACAACCTGCGTAACCGCATCATACTGATCGTGGCCGTGATTGGGGTATCGATCTATCTCTTCTACCCGCTGGAGGAGACCATCAAGCTGGGCCTCGACCTCAAGGGGGGCATCCACATGGTGGTTGAGGTGATGGTGGACGACGCCCTGCAAGAAGAGGTCAGACAGGTCGCCGACCAGGTGGAGTCGGCCCTGCGCGAAGAAAACGTCATTTTCGGGGATGTGGCCTTCCAGGAAGGCAGTCTCGACATCCTGGTCAGCGGAGTCGAAGCCGGCCAAGGCCGCCTGGTGGAAGCTGAACTGGACCGCTGGTCGCCATCCTTCTCCTACTCGGTGCGCAGCAGCGGAGGAGTGCGCACCTACACCCTGACGCCTTCGGGAGCCTACAAGAACTTCACTCGTCGCCAGGCCGTCTCCCAAGCCCGCACCGTCATCAACCGCCGCATCGACACCTATGGCGTGTCCGAGCCCTCGGTGACCGTCTATGGCGGCGGGGACGTCAAGCGTCAGATCATCATCGAGTTGCCGGGTGTGGACGACGAGCAACGCGTCAAAGACCTCATCACGGGTACCGGAAAGCTGGAGCTTCGCTTGGTCCACCCTGAATTGGGTGGCCCCTATGGAAGCGAAAGGGACGCCTTGGCGGCATTCGGCGACCTGATGCCCTCCGACTACGAGGTCCTTCCCATGCGTGAAGCGACTCAGGAGGGATCGCGCGGCTACATGGTGGTGCGCAAGGTTTCGGTCATCACCGGGACCCATCTCAAGAACGCCCGCGTGGTCACCGACAATTTCACCGGGGAGCCGCAAGTGCAGTTCTCCCTCAACGCTGACGGCGTGGCCCTTTTCTCCAGGGCCACCCGCGAGAATGTGGGGGGCTTCCTGGCCATCGTCCTGGACGACAAGATCTATTCCGCCCCCAGCATCCGCGAGGAGATCAATACTGAAACGGCCCTCATTACCGGAAGCTATACCCAGGAAGAGGCCCGCGATTTGGCGGTGACGCTCAAGAGCGGCGCCCTGCCGGCGGAAATCCAAATCCTGGAGACCCGCACCATCGGCCCCTCGCTGGGCCGGGACTCGATCGAGCGAGGCATCCAGGCCTCTCTGCTGGGATTGGTGCTGGTGGTGGTGGTGATGCTGGTCGTCTACCGTTTTTCCGGCGTCAACGCCGTCCTCTGCCTGGTCATCAACTTCCTTATTCTGCTGGGCGTGCTGGCCTACTTCCGGGCCGCCCTGACTCTGCCCGGCATCGCCGGAATGATCCTGACCATCGGTATGGCCGTGGACGCCAACATCCTTATCTTCGAGCGCATCAAGGAAGAATTGAGGCTCAAGAAATCGGTCCGTTCAGCCGTTGACTCGGGATTCGGACGCGTCTTTTTGACCATCATCGACACCAACCTGACCTCTCTGGTGGCGGCCCTGTTCCTCTTTCAGTTCGGGACCGGGCCCGTGAAAGGATTCGCGGTGACTTTGGCGGTCGGATTGTTGGCCAATATTTTTACCGCAGTCTTCGTCTCCCGCACCTTCTTCAGCATATTGCTGCGCGCCCGAGAGCAAGACGCGCTTTCGATTTAATAACGGAACTCCAACCGGTCACCGGTTACTAATTAAAAGGGCTGATTGAAATGGAACTGGTTAAGGATCCAAGAATCAACTGGCTGGGAATGAAGTGGTATTTCATCATCGTGTCGGTCCTGCTGGTGGCTGCCGGCGCGGTTGCCCTCTTCGGCGGACAACTGGTCTTCGGCGTCGACTTCACCGGCGGCATCCTGGTCAAGGTCAAGTTTCAGGACCAGCCTCCCTTGGAGCGCATCCGCGAGGCCATGGGCCGGCAGGGTTTCAGCGGAGCCGCGGTAAGCCGCATCGACGAACCCTCTCTCAATCAAGTGCAGGTCCGCATCGGGTTGGCCGAGGGGTCGGACGAGAGTCTGGAGCTGAGCCGCCAGACCGACTTGGTCTTGAGTGCGTTGCAGCAGGAATTCAACCCGGACGCCCAGGGCATCGATCTCAACAACGCCTCCCGGACCGATCTGATCGAGTACTTTACGGGACTCGACCCTGCTCTGTTGGAAAACGAACAGTCCGAGGCCGAGACGGCCACCAACGGACCCCAGGAGGGCCCTCCGGGAGCGGTCGATGCGGCTCAGCGGATGATCGACCTGCGCACCGCCAACAGCGGCCTGATCAGCGATTTCGCCCAGATCGAGGAGCTGGGGTTCGGGCAGGAGTTGAACGACCGCCTGCGGGAGGACTTTTTCCTGGGCAGCTACACCGTTATCAGCAGCGAGAGCGTGGGTCCCAAGGTGGGAAACGAGATGAAAGAGCGGGCTCAGAACGCCATACTCTTCTCTCTCATCGGAATGCTGGTCTACATCTGGTTCCGCTTCCAGTTGATCTACGGCATCGCCGCCATCGTGGCCCTCTTCCACGACGTCTTCATTACGGTGGGCTTTTTCGCCCTCTTCGGCAAAGAAGTCTCCCTGACCGTCATCGCGGCCCTCTTGACCCTGGTGGGATACTCGCTCAACGACACCATCGTCATCTTCGACCGGGTGCGCGAGAACAGTCGCCTGATGCGGCGGCGAAGCTTGACCTCGATCATCAATACCAGCATCAATCAGACCCTCAACCGCACCATTCTCACCTCGGCCACGTTTTTCATGGCGGCGCTGGCGCTCTATCTGCTGGGAGGAGAGGCCTTGGACGGTTTCTCCTTCGCGCTGGTGGTTGGAGTCATGGTGGGAACCTATTCCTCGGTGGCCATCGCCAGCCCCCTGGTGGTTTGGTGGGATGCCGTGATGGAGAAGAGAAAAGCTGGCTGATCTGCCCCCGCTTGCACTCGGTAACCACTTGAGTGTAAAGAGGATAAGGCCTCAGCCGAGAGAAAAACAATTGTCTTGACTCGACTCAGTTGGGGTAGTAACATGCGCCCCACTACGGTTTAGGCCGTTTTCGGGTCGTAAGAAAGGGAGAGGAAATCCAATGTTCGACAATCTTCTGGAGTCCTCAACGGAGACTCATGAGGGGCGAAGTTCGAGTTCGTTCCTGGTCTCGTTCGTCGTTCACACCATCATCCTGGCACTGATCATCGTCATACCCCTTTACTGGTATGATGCTCTGCCGGATACGGAATTGCTGACGTTCTTGGCGGCACCTCCGCCACCTCCTCCTCCCCCCCCGCCTCCGCCCCCGGCTGCTCCGCCCGAACCGGTGCAGCGCAAGGAAGTGCAAGTGGTGCGAATGGACCCCGACAAGTTTATGGCGCCCACCGAAATCCCGGAAGACATACCGGCTCCCGATGAGGACCTGCCTACCCTCTCCAGCCTCCAGAATCTGGGCACCGGTGTTCCCGGCGGCGTGCCCGGCGGAGTCGTAGGCGGCGTTCCCGGCGGCGTTCCCGGCGGTGTGATTGGAGGCGCGCCCACGGCGCCGCCCCCGCCCCCGCCCCCGCCCAAGAGAAAAGAGCCGCTCAAAGTCGGTGGAAGCGTCCTGTCGTCCAAGCTCATCCGCAAGGTCGAACCGCGCTACCCCGAACTGGCCAAGAGAGCCCGCGTGCAAGGCGTGGTCTTCTTGAAGATCACGGTCGACGAGTCGGGCAGCGTAAGCGACATTCAAGTGGTGCGCGGCCATCCTCTGCTGGATCAGGCGGCCATCGACGCTGTGCGGCAGTGGCGTTATTCGCCTACTCTGTTGAACGGCGAACCGGTGCCTGTCGTCGCCACCATCACGGTACATTTCCGGCTTCAATAGGGGACCGAGGCCCGGCTGTGCCGACTGAGAGGGATTTTCCAGGCGAGAGAAGCAAGAAATTGAAACCAAAATTCCAATAGGGAGGTTTTCTGTATGGGTGGATTGGATTATATGCACATGTGGGAGCAGATGGGATGGATCGCCCGAGCGGTGGTCATCATCCTGGTGCTCATGTCGATCTGGTCGATCTCGGTCATGATCGAGCGGCTTCTTTACTACCGCAAGGCGCGCAATCAATCTCGCGAATTTGCGCCGGCGGTGGCCGAAGCGCTTAAGAACGGCAACGTTCAGGAAGCCATCGAACTGGCCGACCAGTACGACAAGAGCCATCTGGCCCGCGTCGTATCGGCAGGATTGCAAGAATTTCAAGCCCATCAGTCCGGCGGCGATATTCCGGGCGAAACCATCGAGGCGTCCAAGCGCGCATTGCAGCGCGCCACGGCCATCGGCATCGAAGACTTCAAGCGCTCTTTGGGCGGCTTGGCCACCATCGGCGCTACGGCGCCCTTCGTGGGTCTCTTCGGCACCACGATCGGCATCATTAACGCCTTCGCCGGTATGAGCCAGGGCGAGGACATGGGTATCGCGGCCGTCGCCGGCGGTATTTCGGAAGCTCTGGTGGCTACGGCCATCGGCCTCCTCGTGGCTGTGCCTGCCGTTTGGATGTTTAACTACTTCACCTCCCGCATCGAGTCGTTCGTGGTGGAGATGGACAACTCCTCGTCCGAGTTGATCGACTACTTCCTCAAGCGAAGGGCCCAGACGCAGGCATCCGCCAACTAGAGCCAAGGGGCGCCCCGCATCGGCGCCCGCTTTAGACGCGAAGGGAGAAGTCGACAATGGCAATCTCAGGCGGAGGCAGCTCCAAACATTCCGGAGTCAACGCCGAAATCAACGTGACCCCGATGGCCGACATCATGTTGGTCCTCTTGATCATCTTCATGATCACCACGCCCCTCATCCAGGAAGGCATCCCCATCAACAAGGCCAAGGCCCGTTACGCCGAGGAAGCGCCTCAGCTCGACGCTGAAGGCGTCACCACCGTGACGGTGACGCGCGACGGTCTGCTCTACATCAACAGCGATCCGGTTCCCAACGAGGACTTCGTGGACAAGTTGAGCGAGAGCCGGGCCCGCGCGCCTGAACTGCCCCTCTTCGTCAGGGGCGACGTGGCCGCTCCGTACGGAAAAGTCGTGCAAGTGGTCAACCTGGCCCGCGATGCCGGATACGAACAAATAGGCATGGTGGTCGACCGGTCAGAAGGCGGCGTCGACTCAGCGCTGCCGGTGGGAGGTAACTAACTATGGGAATGACAACAGGCGGACCCGGTGGCGGGCCCAAATCGGACATCAACGTCACGCCCTATATCGATATTCTGCTGGTTCTCTTGATCATCTTCATGGTCATCCAGCCCACCACCAAGTACGACCTCAAGGCCCGCACGCCCCAGGAGCCCGAAGAGGATCTGCCCGAAGACATCATCATCAAGAGCGACAACATCGTCTTGCAGATCCACGCCGACGGCACCTACGCCATCAACCAGGAGCCCGTGACCCTGGACGCTATGGGCGGCCGGCTCTTCGAAATCTACAGCGCCCGCTCCAACAAGAACATGTTCGTGCAAGGCGACGAGGATCTGCCCTTCGGCGACGTCATCCGTGTCATCGACATCGCCAAAGGATCCGGGGTCGGAGACATCGGATTGATCACCTCGGCCGACACGTCGGGTGGAGGCGGCGGCTCAGAGGGCGGCCAATAAAGCGGCGGCTATGGAGGCTATAAAATGAACAAGAGCATCGGAATCGCCGCAGCCATTCTGCTGGGAGCGTTGCTTCTCGGCGCCAGCGGGTGCGGCATCATCGACGGTCTGAAGGCGCGCAACCACGTCAACGAAGGCGTGGCGGCCTACTCGGCCAAGGAATATCCTGAAGCGGTCGAACATTTCAAGCGAGCGGTCGAGCTCGACCCCGAGCTGCTGGACGCCAAACTCTATCTGGCTCATTCCTACCGCATACAATACGTCCCCGGCATTCCCCGACCCGACAACCAGGCGCTGGCCGAAAACGCCATTCAGACTTTCCAAGAGGTGGTTGAGGAAGCTCCTGAGGATCGGCCCGACGCCAAGTCCAACGCCATGGCCTCCATCGCCGGACTCTACGATTCCATGGGCGAGTACGAGAAGGCCAAGGACTGGTTCCAACGGCGCGCCGAGATCGAAACCGACAATGCCGAACCCCTCTATGGGTTGGGCACGGTGGCCTACAAGCAGGCCAATAACCTGACCGGCGAGAAGGGCGCCAACGTCGAGGAACTCAGCGAGGAAGAGCGCCAGCAGGCCACCTCTTTCGTTGAAGAAGGCATCAAGGCTCTTCAGGACGCCCGCGAGATTCGCCCCGATTATGCCGATGCGCTGGAGTACCTCAACCTGCTCTATCGTGAACGGTCCGAGCTGGCCGAGAACGAGGAAGAGAAAGAGCGCTGGGAACGCGAGGCCAGCAAACTGTCTCTGGAAGCCCTGAGGCTCAGGCGTCAGCAGCAGCGGGAAGAGGAACAAAAGCGCCGTGCGCCCCTCGGCGGCCGTGAACAAAGCAGCGAAAACTAGGCGTCCGCCGATGACCGCGGGGACGTCCTGAAAACGATTTTGCGAGAACTTGGAGGCGGTGTGGCCCGATGGGCCCGCCGCCTTTTTTTGTGTGTCCTGATCCGTTCCCGCCGCGATTTCCATTACAATAGCCGGTTAACCTCTCCTTTGCAGGAGTAGGAAAAACGATGATTCGATACGAGGAACTGGAAGAGAAGGTCCGCAAGTATCAGCCGTCGGCTGATCTGGACTTGCTGCGCCGCGCCTATCTCTTCTCGGCCCGAGAGCACAAGGGGCAGACCCGCCTTTCCGGCGAGCCTTATCTGACCCATCCCTTGGAAGTGGCCGGCATTCTGGCCGACATGCGCCTGGACGTGGTGTGCGTCAGCGTCGGCCTGCTGCACGACGTGGTGGAAGACACCCTGACCACCAGCGATAAGATCAAGGACCTCTTCGGGCCCGATGTGGCTGACCTTGTGGAAGGGGTCACCAAGTTGGAGAAGATCCACTTCTCCACCAAGCATGAAGCCCAGGCCGAGAACTTCCGCAAGCTCCTGCTGGCCATGGTCGACGACATCCGCGTCATCCTGATCAAGTTGGCCGACCGTCTTCACAACATGCGCACCCTGCAGCACATGCCGCCCGAAAAGCGCAAGGCGATATCCCGGGAGACTCTGGAAATTTACGCCCCCATCGCCCACCGCCTGGGCATGTCGAAAGTGAGGGGAGAGCTGGAAGACTTGGCCTTCAGCTATCTCGATCCCGTCAACTATCAAAATATCGTGGCTCAAGTGGAGGAAAAGAAGGCTCACAGCGACGAGTTCATCAGCCGGGTCACCCGCCGGATTGAGAGGGAGCTTTCTGAACACGGCATCGAAGCCATCCTGCAGCATCGCATCAAGCGCATCTACAGCATTGCCATGAAGATGAAGCGGCAGAAGATCGGCTTGGATCAGGTCTACGACTTCATCGCCATTCGGGTGTTGGTCGACAGCGTCAAAGACTGCTACACGGTGCTGGGCGTGATCAACAACATGTGGCCTCCGGTGCCGGGCCGCATCAAAGACTTCATCGCCATGCCCCGTCCCAACGGCTACCGCTCTGTGCACACCACCGTGGTGGACAGAAACGGCCAGCCCTTCGAAGTCCAGATCCGCACCCACGAGATGCACCGGGTGGCCGAGGAAGGCATCGCCGCCCACTACAAGTACAAAGAGGGCTACGAAGAGAACGGCAAGGACGACAAGCGCTTTCAATGGTTGCGCCGTCTCCTCGACTGGCAGCACGAGGTCAAGGATCCCCACCAGTTTCTCAGCAACCTGAAGATCGACCTCTATCCCGAGGAAGTTTATGCCTTCACCCCCAAGGGCGAGATCATTACCTTGCCTCGGGGCGCCACCCCGGTCGATTTCGCTTACACCATCCACACCGAAGTCGGCCACCATTGCGTGGGAGCCAAGGTCAACTCGCGCATCGTTCCCCTCAAGTATCAACTCGTCAACGGCGAGCGGGTGGAGATCCTGACCTCCAAGGAGAGTCGTCCCAGCCGCGATTGGCTGAGCTTCGTCAAGACCTCCAAAGCCCGCAGCTCCATTCGGCGCTGGCTCAATCAGGAGCAGAAGAAGAAGGCCGTGGAGTTGGGCGAAAAACTCCTGGAAAAGGCGGCCCGGCGCTACGAGGTGAGCCTCAAGCAGCACGAAGAGGAGTTGCAGGAACTGCTCTCCGACTATGCCGCCTCCAAGAAGGAGGATCTGCTGGCTGCCATCGGCTACGGCAAAGTCGAGGCGCGGCAGATTCTGCGACGCTTGGAACCCGACAAGGTGGGCCTGCCGGCCGCCGAGAAGGAAGCCGCCGCGGGCAAGCCGCGAAAGGTCTACGAGGACTCGGGAGGCGCCATACAGGTCAAGGGACACGACGACCTGATGGTCAATCGCGCCAAGTGCTGCAATCCCATCCGGGGCGAGGAGATCGTGGGCTACATCACCGTCGGCAGAGGCATCACCATCCATTCCACCCAGTGCCGCAACGTCGAGAATCTGCTTCTCAACCCCGAGCGCATCATCGAGGTCAACTGGGCCGGTGAAAGCGGTGCCGCCTGTTACCCGGTGCGCCTGCGCATCAGCACCGAAGACCGCACCGGCATCCTGGCCGACATCGTCTCGGCCATCGCCAACGTCAACACCTATATCCGCAGCGCCAAGGCCGATACCCTGAAGGGGCGCTACGGGCGAATCGACGTCACGGTGGAAGTCAAGGACACCCGCCACCTGGAGAAGATCATCAACTATCTGAAGACCATCAAAGGCGTGCAGGAGGTCGAGCGCGCCAAGATGCCTCCCCGCGGCCGCAAGTCCCGCAGCCCCAAGCCGACCAGGCGCCCAAGCCGCGGCGGCACACCTTCCCAATCGTCGCGAACCAACTGAATTTCCGGGGGGCCTAGAACGCCAATTGCAGGCGCGCCTGCAGGCGGTGGATCGTTTCTGCTTGATGCGGACGGGAATGAATGTAGTTGACGGTGAGACGGGAAAAGCGACTGGGGTACCAGTTGACCCCGAGGGTGGCCGAGCGCATGCGTCCCCCTCGGATGTCGCCTTCATCCAGGTCGATCATCGACCAGCGCGCAGCCACCTCCCAGCCTCCCGCGCCGCCACGATGCACTGGCTCGAAACCCCGCATCCTGGTGTAGCGAGCCCGCCTGAAGTCAAAGGGACGGTGGCCACCCTGGTTGAGGGCCCAGGCGAATTGCAGGTAGCCGGAATGAAAGTCGACCCAGCGGGCCGGCGCGGGAAGCGGTCCGCTTGTCTCCGGAGTCCAGCGGATGCTGCTCCGGGTCCACTCGCTTTGCACGGAAAAGGCGCCCCACTTGAAGGACAGCTCCGGTTGCAGTACGCGGCCCGACGAAGCGCGCAGTTCCCCGGTGTCGAGCAGGCGTTGCGAGAACACCGATTCCGCACTTTCGGCAAAACGCAGGCGCGAATCGACGTACTTGCGACGAGAGCCGCTGAATCCCAATTGCAGTAAGCGACTGTTCCCTTGACGCCATGGGATCAGGCTGACTCGCGCCGTGTAATTCAGGGCCCCTTCCCCGGCCTCGACTCCCGAGGCCTCCCTGAATATCCCCCCCGACCAGAAGAGCCGGCCCTGAAGGGCCGTGTTGTCCATTACCAGTCCCAGATTGCGCGAGTCCATGAAAACAGTGGCGCCCAGAGAGCGTTCAACGAAGAGGGAGTCGGTGTTGCTGGTAAGCCGCTCAAGACCGATAGGCTCTTTCAAGTGCCCGAAACGCAAGCGTCCGATCCAGGGCAGCTTGTCGAGACCGGCATAGAGATCGACGATGTCCGTCTGTCTTCCTGCGAAGTTCCATTCAGCCTTGAAGAACAGGCGGCGATGGCGGCCTCTCAAGGTGGCGTAAAGACGTCGCAGCCGGTGGTCGTCGTCAACGCTGTCGGAGGAGGCCAGATTGAGATCGTATTGAAGGCGCCCGCCCGCCTGCAAGCGAATGTCGCTCCGCCGCAGCTCGATAACTACCCCTGAGTCGAGCCGAACATCGGTCCCGCCAGGCTTGAGAGCTTTCGCCCATCCCGGCGGCAAGACAAGACTCAACCACAAACACGCCAAGGCCGTACCGGAATGCACGGTCGAAGATACCCTCCCAAGCTGTCTTGTTTGCGGAGAACTGAACGAACTCCGCCAGCGGTTCATGAGCGCAGCCTAAAAACTAGCACGAAGGGGTGGCGGCTTGGTAGGCCATATCCGACATCCGCCGGCGGGGCCCGCGAGCGACGCCGAACGGCGATTTCCATTATCATGACAGGTATCATGAGAGATGCATTTATCGTGTCCGCATGTCGGACTCCAATAGGGAAATTTCAGGGAGCATTCGCTTCCCTTACAGCGATTCAACTCGGAACCGTGGCAGTAGGCGAAGCCATCCGCCGCGCCGGCCTTTCGGCCCGTGATGTGGACGAAGTCATCATGGGAAACGTGCTGCAGGCCGGGTTGGGACAGAATCCCGCCCGTCAGGCCGCTCTGGGCGCCGGTCTGCCGGCCACGGTCTCTGCCATGACCATCAACAAGGTATGCGGTTCGGGACTGAAATCGGTGACCCTGGCGGCTCAAGGCATTGCCGTCGGCGACATCGAGGTGGCCGTGGCGGGAGGCATGGAGAGCATGACCCAGGCTCCCTACCTGCTGCTCAAGGCCCGCGAAGGCTACCGTTTGGGACACGGCCAGTTGGTGGATACAATGATCCACGACGGCCTCTGGGACGTTTACAACGACTATCACATGGGCAACACCGCGGAAGTCATATGCGACAAGTATAGTATTTCACGCGAGGCTCAGGACGAATACGCTGTCGCCTCCCATGAGAAGGCTGTTGCCGCCGCCCAAGCCGGCCGCTTCCACGACGAGATCGTGGCCGTGCCGGTGCCTCAACGCAAGGGCGATCCGGTCACTGTCGAGAGTGACGAAGGCCCCCGTCCAGGGAGCAGCCTGGAGGGTCTGGCCAAGCTTCGGCCGGCCTTTCAGAAGGACGGTCGGGTGACGGCCGGCAACGCCTCTCAAATCAGCGACGGCGCCTCGGCCCTGGCCGTGGCCTCGCAGGAGGCGGTAGAGAGGCTGGGACTGAAGCCCTTGGCCCGCATCGTGGCCTCGGCCACCGTAGGCGTGGAACCGGAGATGGTCATGATGGCGCCCGTGGGTGCCGTGACCAAGGTCCGTCAGCGGGCCGGTTGGGGCGACGACGATGTCGACCTCTACGAGATTAACGAGGCTTTTGCGGCTCAGTGCGTGGCGGTTTGCCAAGAGTTGCCGCTGGACCGCGGAAAGGTCAACGTCCACGGCGGTTCGGTGGCCCTGGGGCACCCCATCGGCGCCAGCGGAGCCCGAGTCCTGACCACTTTGCTCTACGCCCTTAAGCAGCACGGCGGCCAGCGCGGAATCGCCAGCCTGTGCCTGGGCGGCGGCAACGGCGTCGCCATGGCTGTGGAATTGCTTTAAGGCAACGCTGAAGCGAGCTTGATTATGAAAATTGCGGTCATCGGCGCCGGCACCATGGGCAATGGAATCGCCCAGGTGGCGGCCACCAACGGACATCAGGTCATCCTCAAGGAGATCGAGGCGGCGGCCCTGGAACGGGGAATGGCCTCGATCCGCAAAAGCCTCTCCAAGATCGTCTCCAAGCGCGACGACATCGAAGACAAGCAGGCCTTTGAGCATGAGGTGCTGGAGCGCCTGCATCCAACCACCGACTGGGAACCCCTGTCCGAGGCCGAGTTCGCTGTGGAAGCTGTTTTCGAGAGCTACCAGATCAAGAAGGAAGTCCTGGAAAAGCTCGATCAGGTCTGTCCCCAGGACATCGTGCTCTCCAGCAATACCTCTTCCATCTCCATCACCCGGCTGGGCAGCATCCTCAAGCGTCCCGAGCGCTTCATCGGCATGCATTTCATGAATCCTGTGCCCCTCATGAAACTGGTCGAGATCATTCGCGGCCTGGCTACCAGCGACGACACCTACCAGAAGACCCGCGATCTGAGCGAGCAATTGGAAAAGATCCCCGTAGAGGTCAACGACTCGCCCGGATTCGTTTCAAACCGCGTGCTCATGCCCATGATCAACGAGGCCATCTTCGCCTACCAGGAAGGCGTTGCCGAGGTGGAGAACATCGACGCCGTCATGAAGCTGGGGATGAATCACCCCATGGGCCCGCTCAAGCTGGCCGACTTGATCGGGCTGGACGTCTGCCTGGACGTCCTCAACGTCCTCTACGACGGCTTTAAAGATCCACGTTACCGCCCCTGCGCCTTGCTGCAGAGGATGGTCGATGCCGGATGGCTGGGGCGCAAGACGGGAAGAGGGTTTTACCAGTACTGACAAAGGCGGGAGCTGGAGCGGTTCTCGCCGAAAGGAAAGCAAGATGAGCAGCAATCAGGACAAGAAACGGGCCATAGACATGGCCCTCAGCCAGATCGAGCGGCAGTTCGGCAAGGGCTCGATCATGCGTTTGGGCGCTGAAGGGGCGGTCAGCGTGCCCAGCATTTCCAGCGGTTCCATCGCCTTGGACGCGGCCTTGGGCGTGGGCGGCTTCCCCCGCGGAAGAGTGGTGGAGATCTACGGTCCCGAATCGAGCGGAAAGACCACCATCGCCCTCCACGCCGTGGCCCAAGCCCAGAAGGCCGGCGGAACCGCCGCCTTCATCGATGCGGAGCACGCCATGGATGCCGACTACTGCAGGGCCCTGGGCATCGACGTCGACGACTTGCTGGTTTCCCAGCCCGATTCCGGAGAGCAAGCTCTTGAAATCGCCGAGATGCTGGTGCGCAGCGGCGCCGTCGACGTGCTGGTGATCGACTCGGTGGCCGCTCTGGTGCCCAAAGCCGAACTGGAAGGCGAGATGGGCGACTCTCACGTGGGACTGCAAGCCCGCCTCATGTCGCAAGCGCTGCGCAAACTGACAGCCATCGTCTCCAAGTCGAAATGCTGCCTGATGTTCATCAACCAGATCCGCGAGAAGATCGGTGTCATGTTCGGCAATCCTGAAACCACCACCGGCGGCCGCGCCCTCAAGTTCTACTCCTCCATGCGCCTCGACATCCGCCGCATCGCCGCCATCAAGGAGGGCGACCAGAACGTCGGCAACCGCACCAAGGTCAAGGTGGTCAAGAACAAGCTGGCTCCTCCCTTCCGCGAAGCCGAGTTCGACATCGCCTTCGGACGGGGCATCTCGCGAGAAGGCGAACTGCTCGATTTGGGTGTCCTTCACAAGATCGTCAACAAGAGCGGCTCCTGGTTCTCCTACGGCGAGGAGCGGCTCGGTCAGGGACGCGAGAATTGCAAAGAGTTCTTGCGCAACAACATCGAGATCGCCCAGGAGATCGAAGACAAGCTGCGCGAAGCGGTGGGGATCAAGAAGCCCCAACCGGCCGCCTCTGCGGCCGAGTAGGCTATGAGCGGTCTTGAAGACAACGGGCTGGGAATTGTCATCCCGGTCTACTATCCCCCTGACCTCGACAAGTCTCTGATTCGTCACGCACTGCAGGAGACTCTGCAGTGCCAGGACGCCTATTGTCCCTTGTCGCGCTGCCTGCTGGTGGTTGACCGGGCGACACCGGCCGACGAGATCTTGAGCGACGCTCCTGCCGACTCGCCTCTGGGCCAGGTGCAGGTCGAGCGCTTGCAGCGCAACCGGGGCAAAGCCGGATCGGTCAGCCGAGGACTGAAAGCGCTGCTCTCCCGGGAGGATGTACGCTGGATCATCAGCCGGGACTGCGACGGGGATCACCTGGTCGACGACCTCCCCCGCTTCTTGCGCCTGGCGCGGGAGATGGAGGAGCGCGGGCCTCTCTTCGCCATCTTCGGCGCCCGCTCCTCCTACGCCAAGTCGATGGGCTGGGTGCGCCAGGAGTGGGAGAACCTGACCAACGCCCTCTTTCTCGACTTCCTCCTCTACCTGACGGCCCAGCGCAGCCAGGTGGTCGACCGCCTTTACTGGACCCGTGACCCCCTCGATCTGCAGAGCGGCTACAGGCTCTACAGCCGCCAGGCGGCCCAGGTGGCGGCCCGAGGACTGGAGGCGCTTCCCGACGACCCCCTGGTCTACTCCTTCGCCAATGAACTGCTCCCGGTGCTCGACCTCACCTTGCAGGGGGGACGGGCGGGGCAGGTTCCCTCTACGACACGGGCCGGTCAGGCCTTCTCCAGCTACGCCTCCCTGGACCCGGTGTCCCACTATGCCTCGTTCTTCGCCTATCTGGGCCGGCGCCATGACCTCCCGGCCGACGTCCTCTGCCGGCTCCTGGACAGCCGCCTTGGCGAGAGCGAGCTTTTCTGGAGCGATCACCGTCAGCAAGTGCTGCGATTCCGCCGCCTCTTGTGCCCCGATGCGGACCCATTCTCGCCTCCGCGGCACGTCTAGCTGTAGCGAGCAGCCTCATACCGCCGAGAGCAATTAGGCCTTCAGCGCAGTCGCCGAAACTTGATTCGTGTGTGAACTTGCTGGCCACCTAGTGGCCCTAGCGGGCGGGCCCGGCTTATTTGAACGCGGGAAGGGCATTTGCTATCATCTTACGTCCGGTTCGGGGATCGTCTAAGTGGCAAGACAGCGGCCTTTGGAGCCGTCAATCTAGGTTCGAGTCCTAGTCCCCGAGCCAATGCTTTCCCCCGCATAATCTGGATTCCCGGTCCGCACTGATCGCCACCCTTAGGGTATATTGAAACGCGGTAGTCGTACGCCCATCAGCAACGGAGATTGAATGCGCTCTTTTCGTCCGCGCCGCTTTGGGACGCGATTGTGGTTGACTGTTCTTCTGCTCGGATTGTTACTCGACCCGGGCCGGGCCGCCAATCCGGCGGGACTCTCTTCCCCCGACGTTGACTCCCAGGCCCTGGAGAGCCTCCATTTCCGCGCCATCGGACCTGCCGTGCAAGGCGGACGCGTGACCTCTTTGGCGGTGGTGGAAGGACAACCCAGCATTTTCTACGTGGGAACCGCTTCAGGCAATCTCTGGAAGACCGAGAACTTCGGGACCACCTTTGAGCCTCTCTTCGAGGACCAGGCCACAGCCTCGGTGGGAGCGGTGGCGTTGGCGCCTTCCGATCCCAACGTGATCTGGCTGGGGACGGGAGAAGCCAACAACCGCCAAAGCTCCCCTTGGGGGGAGGGCGTTTACCGCTCCACCGACGGCGGACGCACCTGGAGCCACCTGGGACTCGCCGAAACCCGTCACATCGGACGCATCCTGGTCCATCCCTTTCGCAGCTCTACGGCCTGGGTCGCCGCGCTGGGCCATCTCTGGGGACCCAATCCCGAGCGCGGTCTTTACCGTACGCGGGACGGCGGACTCAGTTGGCAGAAGGTGCTCGATCTGGGCCCTGACACGGGCGTGGTGGACTTGGCCATGCATCCCTCGCGTCCCCACATCATCTATGCGGCCGCCTACCAGCGCCGCCGCACCGCATTCGGCTTCGCCGGCGGAGGAGAAGGGAGCGCCATCTACCGCAGCCTGGACGGAGGCGACAACTGGCAGAGACTGAGCCAAGGACTGCCGAACTCGCCTATGGGACGCATCGGCTTGGCGGTTGCGGCTTCAGACCCCGACCGGCTTTATGCCATTGTGGAAGCCTCGGGCGGCGGACTCTTCCTGAGCCGCGACAGGGGCGGCACCTTCACTCGCGTCAACGACCGCAATCCGCGGCCCATGTACTTCAGCAAGCTGGGGGTGGATCCTTCCGACGCCGACCATCTGTGGTTGCTGGGCGTTCACCTGCACGAGAGCCGCGACGGAGGAAACACGCTCTCCAACAACGCGGCGGCTCAGGTCCATCCCGATCACCATGCCATCTGGATCAGCCGCGACGGCTCTCGCTTGCTGCTGGGCGGCGACGGCGGACTGTCGGCTTCCTTCGACGGGGGCAAGAGCTGGCGCATGTTCGACAACCTGCCCATCAGCCAGTTCTACAAGATCGGAGTCGACATGGATCATCCCTACCGGATCTATGGCGGCTTGCAGGACAACGGCACTTGGGCGGTTCCCTCCGCCGTCTCCGATGCCCGAGGCATCCGCAACGCCGACTGGATCAACCTCAACGGCGGAGACGGCTTCTATGCCCAGGCCGATCCCCTCCAGCCGGGCGTGGTCTATGTTGAGAGTCAGCGGGGCCGGCTGCTGCGAGTCGACCTCTCCAACGGCTCCCGCCAACTGATCCAGCCCACCCCGGCTCCCGGCGACTCTCCTTATCGTTGGAACTGGAACGCCCCTTTGCTGCTTTCCCGTCACAATCCCGACACCCTCTACAGCGGGGCCAACGTGCTGCTCCGCTCCGGCGACCGAGGGTACTCCTGGCAAGCCATCAGTCCCGATCTGACCTACGCAGTCGACCGGAGCCGGCTGGAGATTTCCGGAGACAGGCCCTTTACCCTGCTCTCGCGCCATGACGGAGTCGCCTTTTACGGGACGCTCACGGCCCTGGCTGAATCGCCCCTCGACCCTCAGGTCCTCTACACGGGCAGCGACGATGGACGCCTGCATGTCAGCCGCGATGGGGGAGGGTCCTGGCAAGACATCGGCAGCAACATCGCAGGACTGCCCGAGCGGGCGCTGGTCAGCAGCATCGCCGCCTCTGCGGCCCAGCCGGGACGCGTCTACGCCGCCTTCGACAATCACCGCAACGACGACTACCGCCCTCTGCTCTATGCCTCGCAGGACTTTGGAGCAAGCTGGGAAATGGTGGTGGAGGGTCTTCCCGAAACCTCCATCAACGTGGTGCTGGAAGATCCCGTCAATCCCGAACTTCTCTACCTGGGCAACGAACGCGGGCTCTATCTCTCCTTTGACCGGGGACAGGCGTGGCGCCGCCTCAAAGCCAATCTGCCTACCGTTCCGCTCGACGACATCGTCGTTCACCCCCGCGAGAACGATCTCATCCTGGCCACCCACGGCCGCGGACTGTGGATTCTCGACGATGCCAAGCCGTTGCAGGAGTGGACCCGGCGCAACTCCGACTCCCTTCATCTCTTCACGCCCCGGGCCGCTCAAATCCATCACCTGCGCAAGCCCCAATCCTGGACCGGCGACGGCGACTTCGCGGCACCCAACAGGCCCTACGGAGCGCTCATTCGCTATTACTTGCCGCAAGCCGTCGAACAGCCCCAGTTGCAGGTGCTCGCCGAGGACGGAGTTCCGGTGCGCGCTTTGCCTGCGCCGGAGCAAGCGGGCCTCCACCAGGTGCTATGGGATCTGCGCGGCGAAGCTCCGGCCATTGCGCCACCGCGGCGTAAGCCGCGAGGTCCTCAGGTGGCGCCGGGAATCTACAGCGTTCGCCTGCGGGCTGGCGAGGAGACCATGGAGCGCACCTTTGCGGTCAGGCTCGATCCCAGCTTGAGCATTCCCGCCGAGGACCTGCGTGAGCGGCGGGAAACCGTGGAGCACCTGCAGGAACTGCTGCATTCCCTCAACCTCTCGCTGCAGGCGGCGCGCCGCCTCGACGATGCGCTGGAGGGTCTGCGGGCCGCCCCAGGCGAGGACACCGACCTGCGCCGGCTGCGCCGCAGCCTGGCCCGGTCGGCCCGCTCGCTGGGAGAATTGCGCCGCAGCCTTCCCGTTTTGCTGGCCACTGTGGACGCCACTTTCCTGCCTCCCACCGATCAGCAACTGAGGGGCGCCCGGCGAGCCCGCCAGGTGCTCCTTGAGGCCGTCCGCAACCTTGAAGCCCTGCGCCGTCACGAGGTGCCGCAGCTCTACCAGAGGGCCGGCCAACCCCTTCCCGACCTGGGAGGAGACTGGCCCCTCATCAATTCCGTCCTGGAAACTCAAGAGGGCAACAAATAGGCGTTCTTTTTCGGCTGATCAATGAGCCGTCTTCCAATCTTGAGGCGCTCCTTCGGCAGGAAATGAGTAAAATAGATGGGAGCCATGCGGCCCGCGCAAGAAGTTGGCTTGACCCCGGAATCTGGACCGCATAAACTTACGGGTCGTAACTCGCGAAGGATGAGGAAGACTATGGGCGGCCTACCCACTGAAATCAACTTCACACTCAGTCCTCAAGACCGCTTCGACGTCATCGACGTCACCAAAATCAAGTCCGACGTCAAGGACTTGCTGGAATCCTTCAATAAGGCTCTCTTCTGCTCTCTCCACACCACGGCGGGTTATCTCGATCAGAAGATCTGCGCGCGGCTCAACCACTGCCCCGATTCGCTGCATACCTACTTGAGAGGATTCCGCCAGCTCTTTCCACCGGACGCTCCTTATCGCCACGATCAGATTCATCTGCGCCAGGAGTTGAGCGAAGAGCAGAAGCAGTGCGAGCCGCGCAACGCCGACTCTCACCTGACTTTCATCAGTTCCGGCCTCAAGAACTGCGTGTCCTACGAAACGCGCCCCGACACTCCCGTCTATTTCATCGATTTGGACGGCGTCTATGAAAGCCAGGTACGCCGCCGCCGCACCACCGTCATCGGCTACAACCGGGAAGTGAATGCAACCCGCACCACCTTCGTGGTGCCCGCTTCGCGCCACGCCGTCGATTCCATCAACCTCAAAGACCCGCGCCTGGGACTCTTCCAGATGCTGCGCGAAGAACTCCGTCGGCAAGGCATCGAGAAGGGGCGCATCCGCATTCAGTTGGCGGGCAGCGAGACTCATGTCGGCCTGACCATGAACGAATACGAAACCTTGCTCATGCGTCACGACCTGGCCGAGGTCTTGCACAATCCCTTCCGTTTCATGGCCGAGAAGGGACGCAACATGTGGCGCGATCCTAGGGCCATCCCCAACAAGACCATCAACTACGCCAAGTACGACCTGGTGCAGGTCGTCAACGAGCTGGTGGACGTGCTGGGTATCAGCGACACCGTGCTGGAGCGGTTCGTGGGACAGTTCCTGACCGTCACCGCCAGCCGTTTCCTGCGCATGGAGCGGACCGTCGACCTGCCCATCAGCGACCGCAAGGGATCGAGCGAGATCCTTGAAGGCACCTATCAAAGCCCTATCCTCTTGCAGTGGAACAAGTCCGAAAGCGGTGACCGCAAACTGGATATCACCTTCTCCCGCTTCGTCTAGAAGACTACAGGACCAGCCGTTTATGAGAGCGCTGCTTTGCCTAATCCTGCTGCCTCTTTCAGTCCTCCCCTTGCGCGCCCAGGACCACCTTTATTTTCCTCAGTTCGGAGACGGTTCCCTGGCGGGATTGCAGGTGCGCACGACCTTGCTTTTCGTCAACACGGGTCCTGCCGCCACCGTGACTGTGGAGTTCTTTGACGCCCAGGGACAGCCCCTGGTGATTTCGGCTGAGGGCATCAGCGATTCACAGAGGGTGATCGAGTTGCAGGGCGGACAGGGCCTTTCCTTGCAGACCTCAGGGGAAGGCAGCCAGCAGAACCCGCTGGCTTTGGGCTACGCCCGCATAGAGGCGCCCGACGGTGTCGAGGCCAGCGCCGTGTTCTCCATCCGCGACCTGGACTCCGGCGTGCTTCTTTCCGAGTCGGCCGTGGCGGCGGTCCGTCCTCTCCAGAGCTTCACGATCCTCTTTGACAGCACCGGTCCGCTCAGCACCGGCCTGGCCCTGGTTTCTACGGGTGAAGAAGAGGGGCTGCTGAGCGTGACCCTGCGCGACAGCCAATCTCAAGAGATTGCCCAACGGCAGGTCGCCGTCCAGCCTGGGCAGAGGATCTCGGCCTTCGTCCCCGAGTTGCTGGAACTTGAAGCCGGCCAGGCGGACGAGATGCGGGGAAGCCTCACCGTTGTTTCCCAGGCGGGGCCTGTCGCCGCCATCACCCTGCGTCAGTTGGCCGAGGTGAGCTTTCCCATGGGCGTCCCGGCTCTGACGACCTTTCCCGTCGCTCCCGGGGCGGCCTCTCAACAGGCTCCACCCAGATGAGCTTGAGATCGGTAGGTGTGTTAGCATTTAGACTCGGCCAATCAATGAGAAGAGGAGCGACCCTTGCCAGCGACTAAGAAGAATTTCCCGCGACGAGTCCAACCCGAATACCACGACGACATCATTTACCCCGACGCCATTCCCTTCGTACTCGTCCATCTGGCCTGCTTAGGAGCCATTTGGACAGGCGTCACCTGGGAATCTGTGGCCATCATGTTCAGCTTCTACTTTCTGCGCATGTGGGCCATCACGGCCGGGTTCCACCGCTATTTTTCTCACAAGACTTTTCAGACCAGCCGAGTGGCCCAGTTCATTCTGGCTTTTCTGGGGCAATGCGCGGCCCAAAAGGGCACCATCTGGTGGGCGGCCCAGCACCGCCGCCACCACAAGTATTCCGACATGCCCGAAGACATCCACTCCCCGGCCCAGCATGGCTTCTTCTTTTCCCACGTGGGATGGATCTTCTCCAAGAAGCGGGGTAAGGCCGATTACAGCCGCTGCAAGGATTTGACCAAGTATCCGGAGCTGGTGTGGCTGGACCGCTTTCAGAACCTGCCGGCTCTCTTCATGGCCCTGGCCGCGCTTTGGATAGGAGGATGGCCGGGACTGACGGTGGGCTTTTTCTGGAGCACCGTGCTCCTCTACCACGCCACTTTCTGCATCAACTCGCTGGCCCACGTGCACGGCAAGCAGCGCTACGTGACCGGTGACGATTCGCGCAACAACTGGTGGCTGGCCTTGATGACAATGGGTGAGGGATGGCATAACAACCACCACTACTATCAAAGCAGCACCGCCCAGGGATTCCGCTGGTACGAGGTCGATTTCACCTACTACGTGCTCAAGGTGCTCTCCTGGACGGGCGTGGTGTGGGGCCTGCGCAAGCCGCCTGCCCACGTGGTGGCCGGTGAGCGTCCCCTGCCCTCCGTCATCATCGACAAAGTGGCTCACGACCTGGCGGCCACTTTCTCAGTCGAGCGGATCAGCGGTCAGATCGCCGAGGCCTGGCAGCATAAGCCCACCCTCAAGGACCTGCGTCAGCGGGCCAGCGAGGCTCACAAGCAGGCATCCGAGTACCTGGCCGAGATTCATCTTCCCGACCTGCCCCAGTTTCCCTCCCTTGAAGAACTGAGGCGGCGGGCCGAAGAGCGCTTCGCCTACACCCCCTCCATGGACGAGATTGCCGAGAGGGCATACGGGATCCTCCTCAACAAGGTCTCCAACCACCTGCTCCGGCAGCAGCCTGCATAGCCCCGCACCTGGGATCTCGATATAATCGAAATCCTATGAAGATTGAAAGTTTTGCTCAGGGCCAGTGGTATTTCGGAAGCGAAAGTCCGCGCAAACTCCATCATGCCGTTAACGGCGAGGACATCGGAGCCGTCGACTCCTCGGGACTCGACGTGGCCGGCATGCTCGACTACGCACGCAAGACGGGCGGACCCAGTCTGCGCGAAATGACCTTCCACGAGCGGGCCATCATGCTCAAGCAGATCGCCATCTATCTGCTCGAGCGCAAGAAGGACTTTTACGAACTTTCCTACGCCTCAGGCGCCACCAAGCGGGATGCCTGGGTGGATATCGACGGAGGCATCGGGACCTTTTTCGTCTATTCAGGCAAGGGACGCCGGGAGATGCCTGACGACACCGTCTATGTGGACGGTCCCATGGAAGTGCTTTCCAAGGAGGGGACCTTCGTGGGACGTCACGTGTGCCTGCCCTTGCAGGGGGCCGCCGTCCACATCAACGCCTTCAATTTCCCCTGTTGGGGCATGTTGGAGAAGCTGGCTCCCACCTTCCTGGCGGGAATGCCGGCCATCGTCAAGCCCGCCACGCTGACCAGCTACATCACCCAGGCCGTGGTCAAGGCCATGCTGGAATCGACCCTGCTGCCTCCCGGCGCTCTGCAGTTGATCTGCGGCGGAGTGGGCGATCTCTTCGAGCACCTCGATTCGCAGGACGTCGTCACCTTTACCGGGTCAGCCACCACTGGACGCAAGTTGAAGAGCCATCCGCGGGTGACCGAACACGCCATTCGTTTCAACATGGAGGCCGATTCGCTCAACTGCTGCATTCTGGGGCCGGATGTCGAACCCTCCGATCCCGAGTTCGACTTCTTCATCAAGGAAGTGGTCGACGAGATGACCATCAAGACCGGCCAGCGCTGCACGGCCATTCGCCGCACCTTCGTCCCCCAGGAGCGTGTCGACGACGTGGTCGAGGCGCTTAAGGCGGCACTGCACGAAGTCAAGATCGGCGACCCCAAGCGGGATGAGGTGCAAATGGGTCCGCTGGCGGGCCGTCCTCAGGTTAAAGAGGTTTTCGAGAAGGTGGAAGAGCTCAAGCGGGGCGCCGAAGTGGTTTTCCAACAAGCCGATTATCACGGCGGCGACCCCGACAAGGGAGCCTTCTCTCCCACCACCTTGCTCTATTGCGACGAGCCTTTCCAGCACGAGGAGCCTCATAACGTCGAGGCCTTCGGCCCCGTCAACACCGTCATGCCCTACAAGTCGCTGCAGGACTCCATCCACCTGGCGGCATTGGGCAAGGGATCTTTGGTGGGATCGCTCTTCACCGCCGATGACCGGGCCGCCCGCGAGGTGGTCACCGGCATCGCTCCCTACCACGGCCGTCTTATGATCATCAACCGCCACTGCGCCAAGGAGTCCACCGGGCACGGATCTCCCTTGCCTCATTTGGTCCACGGAGGCCCCGGACGGGCCGGGGGCGGGGAGGAATTGGGCGGAGTGCGCGGCGTCATGCACTACATGCAGCGGACGGCGCTGCAGGGCTCGCCTACCACCCTGACCCGCGTCGCCAACGAATGGATGAAGGGCGCCGCCCAGACCCGGCACACGGTCCACCCCTTTCAGAAGTACTTCGAGGAACTGGAGATCGGCGAGACTCTGGTGACTCACCGGCGCACCATCACCGAAGCCGACGTCACCAATTTCGCGGGGGTCAGCGGCGATTATTTCTATGCCCACACCGACAAGATCGCCGCTGCCGAGAACCCGATCTTCGAGGAGCGCGTGGCCCATGGGTACTTCCTCATCGCCGCCGCCGCGGGGCTCTTCGTGCACCCGGCTCAAGGCCCCGTCCTGGCCAACTACGGGCTCGACAACCTGCGCTTCATCGAGCCCGTCTACATTGGCGATACGATCCATTGCCGCCTGACCTGCAAACGCAAGATCTTCAAGCATAAGAAGGAGGAAGACGAGGTGCCGCAGGGCATCGTCGAGTGGGACGTCGAGATCTTCAACCAGGACGACGAGACGGTGGCCAATTACACCATCCTCACCCTGGTCCGCCGCAAAGACGACCAGCGCGTGAACTAGAAGGCCGGAGCAAGCACATGGCCGAGCAAAAAATCGAGCAGGGCAAAATCAAGGTCCGCATCTCGGGGGGGATCGGCTCTCTCTCCTTCTATCATCCCAAGGGCAACTCCCTCCCTGGGGATCTGCTGCGCCAGTTGGCCCAGGAGATCACCGAATTGGGCCGGAACGACGAGGTCAAGGTGGTGGCGCTTTACAGCGAGCGCGAGGACGGGCCTTTTTGCGCCGGAGCCTCCTTCGATGAGCTGCTTTCCATCGAGAGTTTCAACCAGGCCAAGGAGTTTTTCATGGGATTTGCCGAGGTGATCCTGGCCATGAAGAACTGCCCCAAGTTCGTCATCACCCGCGTGCAGGGCAAGGCGGTGGGCGGCGGCGTGGGCGTGGTGGCCGCCTCCGACTACGCGCTGGCCTCCTCCAGCGCCTCCATCAAGCTGAGCGAGTTCGCGCTGGGGTTCGGACCCTTCGTCATCGGTCCGGCGGTGGAACGCAGGATAGGCAAGGCCGCCTTCACAGCAGCGGCCATCGACACCGACTGGCGCGAAGCCAACTGGGCCCGCGAAAAAGGACTCTACTCCGAAGTCTTCGACAGTTTTCCGGTGCTCGACGGCGCCTTCGCGACTTTGGCGGGGAGGCTGGCCGAATCCAGCCTCGACGCCATCCGCGACCTCAAGCGGATCTTCTGGCAGGGAAGCGAAGACTGGGACCGTCTTCTCCCCGAACGGGCCGAACTGAGCGCCCGGCTGGTTCTCACCGACTTCACCCGCCAGAAGATCGAGGCCTTCAAAAACCGCTAGCCTTTACTTCCGCTAAGCCGGGCTGCGTGGAAACCCGGTCAAGTCAAGAAGTAGGCGAGGGAAAATCACCGCCCGCAGGGTAGCGCACCCGGTTGCAGAAGGCAACGGAAACTATCCCGGCTCACGCGGCATCCATCTTGGGTAGATTGGAGAGAGAAATGCGACTAAATGCAGTTTGGCTGGTAGGTTTGTTGTTGTCAGGTTGCGGAGGTGCGGCTGAGGAGGCGCAGCCGCGGGAGGCTGAAGCGCCTTCGCAAGAAGTTGCCGCCAGCGGTTTTTCGGCTCCCATCGAGGCTGCTCACAATGCCGCCGCCTGGAGGGCGAAGGAGGTCTTCCAGGCCGGGCTCGAGATCAGCTTCGGGGGCAACCCGATCTTTCAGGGCGATATGCTGATGGATGTCTCCGGCGCACCCGCGCGGCTGGACCGTCAGGACGGCGCCAGCGTGGTCTACGCCCAAGGAGAGGCCTGGGTAACGCCGGCATCGGCCGAGTTTTCCCAGGCGCGCTTTCACGTCCTCACCTGGCCCTATTTCCTGGCCGCGCCCTTCAAGCTCAACGACCCCGGCACCAGCATCGAGGAAACCGGCAAGGCCATGCTTGGTGACAAGGAATACGACACAGCCAAACTGACCTTCGAGGCCGGGACCGGCGACACTCCCGACGACTGGTACCTGCTCTACCGCGACCCCGACAGCGGGCGGCTTATGGCCATGTCCTACATCGTCACCTATGGCACCTCCACCAAAGAAGCCTCCCAAGACCCTCATCTCATCGCTTACGAGGACTTCCAGACGGTCGAGGGCATACCCATCCCCCGCAAATGGGTCTTCTGGACCTGGCGCGAGGGCCAAGGCATCGTTGGCGACACCCCCATCGGCCAAGTCCTCCTCACCAACCCCCAGTTCCTGCTGGCCGCCAGCGCCCGCTTCCAGCGTCCCCAGGACGCCCGAAAGGCCGAGCTGCCATCCCAATAAGCCAGCCAAAATGAGCGTCAAGCTTGGTCGACCGAATACCGGGCATCAGCTTGGCCGGCCAAGCTGATGGGATAGATCGAGAACAGCCTGTTTTCGTCGAGGAGCTGGTTGAGTCGAGGCACGATCCTGCCCACTAATTCGCAGCAGTGCGGTTGTGTCTGGCGGTTCAGATGCCTGAGGGCGAGGAGCATCAGCCAGTCGCCCTCGCGGAAGAACCGGCCCAGGAGATTGCGGTTATGCTTCCATGTGAGAATTGCGGAGGCGATCGCGTAATGGCGGCTGGTTGCAATTGCAGCGTCGAAGGCATGGGTGGAACGCCTCGCCTGGGCTCGACCGGTTCCCAGGAGTCTCTCTAAATCGTTTTTGGTCTTCTGGAAATCTTGCTCAAGATGGTGCCAAACCCGACCTTGGGAATCATTCCCCGCCGATGGACAATCTCGGCATGCTTCGATCCAAGCGCCCAACGGCCCGCCGTCGGGACTCGCGCAGCGAAGGCGGGTGAGGTCCAGAGCTGGAAGGGGGGCGTCCAGTGAAAAGAGAGAATTCCAACGAGCCGGCTGGTCCCGCGAAGTGGAAGTGGCCAATTGGGCAAACAGTTGAGAACTGAGCCAGTTCAGGTTGACAGCGGCATTGCCGTCGAAAAGGCCGATTAGCGGGAGATCGCGGAGGATTTTCTGGAAGATTCCCGATTCAGGCTCTTCCCGAAGATAATGGCGCGCTCCCAGGACGGTTGCCAAACGCCCCACAATCTCCTCTGCCTTCTTGGGTATCCAGTATTTGGCTACGGAGGACAAGATGCTCATTTGCCTGGGGATCACGTGCAGTCCCCTTGCCGCCGTGGCCGCCAGGCATTCGCAGGCCAGCAGATCTACAAAGCACTCCACCAGCAGATGGCGGACCGTGCTGATTTCCAGGATCGGACTGCCGTACAGCTTTCTTTCCCGGGCAAAGGAGAGTGTAACCCGAAGTGCGGTGTCAACCGAGCCCAAAGACAAGCCGATTGCCATGATTCGAGTGACTTGCATGCCCTTTAGCAGGATGGATAGCCCTTGACCGCGACTCCCAACGCGGGCTGACCGAGGGATTGTGCACGAGTCGAAGCGGATCCCGCTGACATCCATGCCCCTGACGCCATGGGTCTTGATCTTGGGCAGGTGGCAAAAGGATCCCTCGTCGAGTTCGTCCTTAAGAACCAAGAACAGTGATAGACGGTCTTGTCCGTCGGCGTTTGCCTCGCGAGCCAAGACGGTCATGGCATCGGATCGGGTCGCATTGTTGACGAGCCACTTTTCGCCCGAAAGAAGATAGCCTTCAGGACACGGCTCCGCCTTCGTTTCGGTGGCCCGAAAATCGCTTCCGTGGCTCCTTTCAGTCAAGGCCAGCGCGATTTTGCCACCGCTTGCAATTAGGCGTGAGAGCTTCTGCTTCTGATCTTCGCTGCCGGCCATCCATACGCTGATTGCCCCGAGCAGAGTCTTGCCGTGAGAGATTGTCGCCGTCAAGTCCCGCCGCGCACCGATTCTCACCACGTTGAGGAGTTCCTCAAAATTAGAAAGGCGTCCGCCGTGGCTTCGAGGTATGTAGAAAAGATGGGCGCCCGTCCGCTGCAGGAATTCGAAACCCTCGTCAGGATGAGCCTCCAGCTCGTCGAGCTGTACCGTCTTCTGATAGGAAAGGGGCGTCGAAGCGATACGTGGGTCCATGAGCGAAAGCTCCAATCTCCGGGCCGCTTCCCATTGTTTGAGCGTGATGATGGCCAAGTCTCGTCTCCCAGGTCATTCCTTGGGCACGTGCAGGGAATCAGCTCGTGACGCGAACGCTTCGTAGTGGTGTTCGATGAGATGTTCCGTAAGGCCTTCGATGGTCGGGAAGTCTGCTATCAGGGAGAGATCGATCTCTTCATCCAGCAGTTCCTCCAACTGAGCTCCTATTGTCATCGCATCGAACGAATCCAGCCCGAGAGCGGATATCTTGGAGGTGACGTCGATGGAAGGCTGAGGGATGCCAGTGAGGTCTGCGATCCGGCCCACGAGCCAACTCTGAACGGCTTGCTCGAGTTCCCTGCTCCCGGCTCGACGGTCTTGGAAGGCTACCCGCTTGCGAATATCCATTGAGCCTTCGATGTAGGCCTTGCGGCAGGTATGACGACTAACCTTGCGGCTTGCCGTCCGCGCGATGACGCCGGGTTCTACCACCAGTACCTCCCGGACATGGATGCCGTGCCGGTCGGTGACCGCTTTCCGGATTCCGGACGCCAGCTTCCGAGGAAACTCGGCGTCCGCGGCAGCCCTAGTCTTAAGAGCAATCAATATCACCAGCCGCTCGTCGTTGGAATCCACAGACTCAGGGCTGGCTGAGAACGCCACGCAGCCCCCTTCCCTGATTTCCTCGCTGCACTCTTTGACGGTTTGTTCGATGTCCTCGGCGTCATGGTTTTTGCCTCGTATCACGATAAGGTCTTTGAGCCGTCCCGTCACGTACAGCTCTCCGTCTCGTAGAAAGCCCAGGTCTCCGCTGCGAAGGTAGGTACGCTCTTCGGGCTCTCCCTCTATGCTTGCTTGGAAGATCGGCCGCGTTTGATACTCTGGCCCCCAATATCCTTGCGCCACACTCGGCCCGCGCAGCCATATCTCGCCCACCTGCTGCTCTTGAAGGGCTTGGCGAGTTTCAGGGTCGACGATCCTGATTTCGTGACCAGCCACAACGGGACCGCAACTGACGACAATCCGACCGTTTTCTGCGGGAGCCTCAGGCAATACCACCTTTTTCCTAAGCCCATCAGAATCGACTCGTAGCAAGTTGATCGGCGACTCCTTGCGCCGACAGGTCGCCATCAACGTGGACTCAGCCAGCCCATAGCAGGGCATAAAGCTGTCAGCACGAAAGCCGGCTGGCGAATAGGTGGTCTCGAAGACCCGCAGGGTCCGCGGTCGAATCGTTTCCGCCCCGAGGAATGCCGTAGTCCATCGTTTCAGGTTCAACTTGTCCGGTTCGACAGGTCTGTCTACGCAAAGCGAATAGGCGAAATCGGGCCCGCCACTGTGCGTTGCCTCGTACTTCGAAATCGCTTCCAGCCAGATACGGGGGGAAGCCAGGAAGTTCAGCGGCGAGATCAGAAACACTTGAATGCCGCAAAAGGCGGGGACCAGAATTCCGCCCACCAGCCCCATATCATGATACGGCGGCAGCCAGATCACGCCGCGGCTCTCAGGCCGGACTCGGAAAACCTCCTCGATGCAGCGGCAAGGACTTTCGTCGTGACGTTGGCAGATGCGCAGGAGACGGCCTTCAACGTCGGTTCGGAACGTCGGGTAATAGAGCGGCTAGGCGATGTCATCGGGAACTTTTCCCGACAACTCGAAGGTCAAGTCAGCTTCGCCCAACGCTCCCGCTTCTATCGGACCCACTATCATGATAAGAGCGAGGGAGAGTTCCTGATGCTCGCCAGAAAATACGAGGTAGACTTTCTCATCTTAGAAAAGCCACATGTGCTTTCGCTGCCGCAGGTATTCGAGAACGCCGGATTCACAGTTTATCGAGTTCTCGGACCAACATTGAAGGAGTCATCGGCAAAGCAAGGGGAGTTGCCATGAGATATCTATTGGTGCTCTGGGACGGGGGCGGCAACGTCCCCCCGCAGCTTGAGATTGCGCGCCAGTTGGTTGCACGCGGTCATCGGGTGCGGATACTCACGCACCGGTGCCTACGCGAGCAAGTAGCCGGAACCGGAGCCGAGTTCGTCCGGTTTCGGCGCATCAGGGAACACGAGGCACGCAATCCCGCCAAAGATCTCATCAAGACCTGGCGAGCACGAACTCCGTTAGGATACTTGCGGAGAATGCGTGACCATCTGATGTTCGGTCCGGCCAAGGCTCTGGCCCTCGACGTTCTTGATGCCCTGGAGCAGGAGTCCGCCGACGCGATGGCGGTCGACTTTCTCATGCCGGGCGGCCTTGTGGCCGCCGAGGCGGCGGGAGTCCCAGCCGCCGCCGTGGTGCATACCATCTATTCGTTGCCGGCGCCCGGCCTGGCGCCGGTTGGCATGGGCCTGGCGGCACCCCAATCCGCCTTGGGCAGGAGGGGGGCGGATCTCCTTAACGCCATCGTGGCCATGTTGTTCAACCGGCGCCTTAAGAGCTTCAATCAAACCCGCCGCGAATTGGGGCTCGGCCCTCTGACCGATTCCATGCAGCTCTATGAAAGAGCTCACAGGATTCTGGTGCTGACCTACCGCTCCTTTGATTTTCCGGCTTCCAGCTATCCGGCCAACGTCCGATATGTGGGGCCATGTCTTAAGCCCCTTCCCGAGAATGATACGGGACCTTGCGTGGACTCCTATCCCGTCGTGGCCAGCTTCAGCACGAACTTCGCAGACAATGCCCGGCTGGTCGATCGCATTCACGAAGTTCTTTCTCTATTGCCCCACCGATGCCTCCTTCTGACGCCGGCGATCGACCCCGACTCCATTGCAGAGGCGGCCAACGTGGACAAGTCGCGTTTCGTGCCCCACGAGAAAGTTTTTCCCGCAGCGAAGGTCGTCATCACCCACGGCGGCCACGGCACCGTCATCAAGGCGTTGCTGCACGGTCTACCGGTGGTATGCCTGCCTTGCGACCATGATCAGTCCGATATCGCCCAGCGGTTGGTCTCTCTGGAGGCCGGCATCAGGCTGTCTCCACGGTCCACCAAGAGGGCCATTAGGAACGCCGTGGAAAAGGTGTTGAGAGAGGAAAAGTTCACTCAGGCTGCCCGGCGGGCGGGCGACCGGTTCCGTCTGGAGGAGCATCCTCTAGCCGTCGAAGAAATCGAATCCTTATGAACGACGCGCCTGACGCCTCCCAGAGTCGAATATCCTGCCCCGGCCTGGAGCAGAGCAGCGACTTTTATCAGGTCTTTCTCAAATATTTTTCGGATGCGGAATCATTCAACCCCACGCGTTCCGCCCTGCTGCGCAAATTCGGCCTCGCCCTGCAGATTGAACGTTGTCAGGGCCTCTACCTGTACTCCCCTTCGGGCCTACGCTATCTGGACTTCCTATCTCAATACGGGGTTCTCCCTTTTGGGCACAACCACCCCGAGATAGTGGATGCGGTCAAGGACTACCTGAACCGTTCCAGGCCGATCATGTTGCAGCCGTCAACGCCACCGTCCGTCGAGCGACTGGCAGATACTCTGCAGCGCTTGGCCCCCGGCAAGCTCAGGTTTTGTGTCTTTGGCAGCAGTGGCGCGGAAGCCGTCGAGATAGCCGTGAAGGCCGCCAGGGCGGCAACGGGCAAGCAGACGATTCTCTCCACCAGGACAGGGTTTCACGGCAAGACTCTAGCAGCGTTGTCGGCCACTGGCCGTAGCCTTTATCAACGTCCGTTTGGGGGTCCGGCGCCGGGCTTCGAGCATATCGCATTCGCAGACCCGGACCGGTTGGAGCATTATCTGCGCCGTCATGCCCGCGAGACCGCTGCTTTCATCGTGGAACCGATCCAGGCTGAGGGAGGGATGATCGTACCTGGCAGCGACTATCTGGAGCGTGTGGGAGGGGCCTGCCGGCGTAACGGCGTTCTCTTCATCGCCGATGAGATTCAAACCGGTCTCGGCAGAACAGGGAGTCTCTTCGCAACTCTTCCCTCAGCCTCCCCTGATATCCTTCTTCTTTCCAAGGCTCTCGGCGGCGGAATAATGCCCATCAGCGTCTGCATGATCTCTGAAGCCGCTTGGACTCCTCAGATCGGTTACCTGCATAGCTCTACCTTCGCCAACAACGGGCTGGCATGCTGCGTGGCCTCCAAGGTCATCGACATGCTTGTTCGTAAGGGAGAGAAGACGATCAATCAGGTGCGCAGCAGCGGCGCTCGCCTGCTAGCGGAGCTGCAAGGGATTCAGCGCAAGTATCCCGATGTGGTCAAGGACGTCCGGGGACAGGGCCTGCTGACGGGGATCGAATTCCGTCCCTTCGACCGCGGCGATTCTGCGGCGGTCGCCATGTGTGCGCACAGCGAGTGCATGATGGGTCTGCTTTCAGGATATCTGCTCAATGAGCACCGCCTCGTCACGGCTCCGGTATTCAGCCATTCGCGAGTGCTCCGCCTGCAACCGCCGCTGACCGTGTCGGAGCAACAGATCGGGAAGGCCGTGGATGCGCTCGATTCACTCTGCGAAAATCTCCACAAGGGCCGCTACTCGCGCCTGTTCTCCTACCTTGTCCGCAAGCCGTCCGACTCGCCAACAACTTCTCCCCCTCGCAGCACCGGCCCCAAGGCCGGATTCCGCTCCGCGACTGCACCGGGGGGGCAAAAAGGAGGCTTCGCGTTTCTCATTCATCCGAGTTCGACGGAGGACTTCTTGCGAGGCGATCCTTCCTTCCGCGAGTTTTCGGCGGAGGAACTCGCCAACTGGCACAAGTGGGCTGTCGGCATGCCTCCCAGTATCGCGCACCGAATCCCCAAGGTAGAGTCCCCGATGGGCGTTCAAACCAGTGGCTGGTTCATCGGCATTCCTCTCCTGCCGAAGGACTTTTACAGAATCGGGCGAGTTGCCGCGATCGGCTTGGTTGAAGACGCGATAAGGGTGGCGTGGCATCTGGGCGCCTCGGTAGTGGGCCTCGGCGGATATTCCTCCATTGTCACCCGGGCGGGACTTGAGGTAACCGGTCATGGAGTAGCTGTCACCAGCGGCAATTCGCTTACGGCCGTGGCGGCTTTGAGGGCTTTGCAGAGGCGTTGCCGGGGGAAACGGCCGCTCTCGAGCCGAAGCGTCGCCGTACTCGGTGCAGCCGGGTCTGTGGGACGCCTGACGGCGACACTGCTGGCACCTCATGTCAGG
>DATIPQ010000064.1 GCA_035471785.1 Acidobacteriota bacterium | reverse complement strand
CTGCTGGACAATTTCTGGCAGGTGCTCAAGAACACCGACAATCCCAACCAGCATGTGATCGCCATCCGCGGAACCGTCAATACGACGCCCAGCATCCTGGCCGACCTGCTGCTGCCGCTGGTCAAGGCCCGCATCGGCATCAAGGGATTTCCGCTCAGCATCAACCTGGCCCGCGATGAGGGAGACAGCAAGGTGGTGGCCGGGGTGCATGCCGGCTTTCTGCTGGGACTGCTCTTGATGCTGGTCACTACCGACAGGCCGCTGGCCGCCACGTTGACCGAGTTGGCGCTCAATCCCGATGCCGAGATCTACATCACGGGACACAGCCAGGGAGCCTCGCTGGCTCTCCTGCTGACCTCGCTGGTCAACCACACCGGCGCCTTTAAGTCCACTTACAAGACCTACGCCTTCGCCCCCGCCAAGCCCGGCAATGACCACTACGCCTACGACCTCGATCAGGTGGCTTCGGTGATGGGGTTTTGCTATTCGGTGGTCAACAGCCAGGGGTGGGTGCCCCAGGTTCCGCTGACCTTGCAGACTTTTGGGACGGTCAACACGCCCAATCCCGTCTATGAGTTTTCAGGACAGGTCAATCCCGCCATTCCCGCCGAGCTTAAGAAGCTGTTGGAAGAGTTTGATGAGGGCTTCAAGGCGGTTTGGAACGACATCAAGAATCTGCTGGAAAAAATCATCGGCGATCTGAAAGCAGACGTGCCCAAGGCCACCTTTGCCCTGACGGCTTCAGGTGTGGGGGCGCAGGGCGATGCGACTTTCGAGGCCTCGACTTTCACCAGTCTCCTCGACGACCTCTTGTCGATGTTGCTTCCCAGCCTCAACTACGCCAAAGCGGGCGCCCTGGTGCCCGTCTTCGCCCAGCCGGGAGGCAATCCTGCCGACAAGAAGTACAACCAGTTCGATTTCTTCTGGCAGCACCACCTGTGCAACTACCTGCACTACCTGACCCAGCAGTACGGTCCTGAAGCGGGAGGGTGCCTCAGGGCTTTGATTTGACGTTCTGCAGAGGGGGGGCTTGCACTCCTTACGTTAAGACTCTGGAGGATCAATAGGCCTTGGCGCATCTACGGAATCGGTGCACTTCGGCAGTAGCTCTCGAGTGAACGAATCCAGCGAACGGACAGCGGGGGGGCCGGTGGGTCTCTCCATCGGGGTCGGCTTTGCGATTGGGTGAGGAGGGCCGGGCGAGTGGCACTCGCCCGGCCTTCTTGTGTGCGGCGGAAGGGTTGGGTTAGGGATGGGCCACTTGGACTTGGCAGGTGGTTGTGGCGGTGTTGCCGTTGCCGTCGCTGGCGGTGACGTCCCAGAAGATGGTGGTGCCGACGCCTCCCACGTCGTCGATGGTGACGGTGTCGCCCTGGAAAGAGACGATGCAGGATTCGGTCTTGTCGATGACCTTTCCGGCGCCGTTGATGGAGGCGCAGCCGTAGGCGGTGATCTGTGCCGTCACGTCGCCGGCGCAGACGTCGGTGGCGGTCGCCGAAAAGGAAATGGGGGCGTCGGGAGGCGTGATGGTGGCGGGGCTGTTGCACGCGATCACGGGCTCGGTGGTATCGACCACCTGCACAAGCTGGGTGTCGCTGGCGGAGTTGCCGCTGCTGTCGGTGGCCGTCCAGGTGACGGCGGTGTTGCCTAGCGGGAAGAGGGCCGGCGCATCATTGCTCGTCATGGTGGGACAGGAATCGGCCACGGTAGGCATGCCCAGATCAGCCGGGGTTCCCATGGGCGAAGTGCACTCCAGGTTGAGGATGTCATCGGGAGCCGTAATGAGCGGGTCGGTATTGTCTTCCACCGTGACGGTTGCGGAGCATTCGTCCGAAAGGCCCAGGGCGTCGGTGACGCTCAGCGTGACCATCGTGTCTCCCAGGGAATAGGGGGGCGACGGGCTTTCGACGATGGTGATCATGTCTCCATCGGGGTCGAAGGTGCCGCCGTCGATCGAGGCTGCCGAGGCGCTGCAGGAGGTGTCGGGAAGCGGATCGACATCGACTGTCACGTCGGCGCACACGGCCATAGGGGCGATGTTGAGCTGAGTGACGTCCTGGGCGTCGTTGTTGCCGCCGTCGGTGTCGTTGACCCCCATCGGAGCCGTCACCGTGGCCGTATTCGAGATGCTTCCCGAGGCCGACCCGTCGATGTCGCACTCCGCGCTGTAGGTGGCGGTGCCTCCCGCCAGCAAGTCGACGGTATCGGCGATGTCGCCGTTGACCGGTCCGGCCGTGCAGCCCGATCCGGCAGAGGCCATGCAGGTCCAGGTGCAGGTCAGGTCGGAGGGGAATATGTCGTCCACCGCCGCTCCCATTACGTCGTTGCCGGCGGCATCGTTGGAGACTACGATGGTGTAGGTAATGGTGTCGCCCGGGTTGACCTTGATCTCGCCATCGTTCTTGGAGATCGACAAGTCGGCGTCCACGATGGCCGCTTCAGGACGGATGGCGACAGTGGCCGCCACCCAATTCTCTCCGTCCGACCAGGACGCGGTGCCGGTGTTGCCCGCCACGGCCTGCAAGGCGTCCGAGCCGGCCATGACCACCGCAACGTCTCCGCCCATACCCGAACCGATGTTGAAGCGCTGATCGGCGGGCGGGTTGGTGAGCAGCGCGAGGCCGCTGGAGAGGGCCAGGCGCAGCACGCGCGTGTCGTCCTCGGTGGTGACAATGGCCGGGGCCACCGGCGATCCTCCCGAGCCCGACTGCTCAGCCACCGGTCCGATGGGATCGGTGGCATGGGTGCCCGAGTAACGCAAAACCGCGCCCACCTGGGATCGGGGTCCGCCGGGCGAACCGGTGAAGCCGAAGGTCACCGAGGTCTCGGTTCCGTCGGAGATTCTGTAGAAGACGTTGATCTGGCAGTCGATGCCGGTGCAGGTGGCGCCATTGAATCCCGCCAGTCCAGGAATGGCGGTCCAGCCGGCAGGCGTGCCCGTCAATGGATTGATGGCGATTCCCCACACGGCGATGAGCAGATCGCCCGCCGAACCGGCCGGCACGTTGACCGTGATGCCCACTCCCGTGGGGGGAACGGCGGCCGAGGCCGTTTCCACTCCCTCGAATACGGGTTGGGCAAACAGGACCGGGTTGAGCGCCGCCGCCATCAGGCAGACGGCCAGCAGGGTTTGTAAACGACCCGCCGTCTGGGAGCGGGTCTGGATGGGACTTGGAAGAGACATTTCCTTACCTCCGGGCAAAGCTGAAGTGGAAAAGATTAAGCAGATTCTTGTGCAGAAAGGAACCAGAGTTGTTGATGGTGGCTGTCCCTCATGAGCAGGCATGATTCATAAGTTCACTGCCTCGGCCGTGGGGCGCGCCAGGCATAGTCGCCAGCGGGAGCCGTCCTCAACAGGGACGACGGCAGGCCGCGACATTTTTGCCAAGGTAAACGACGACTCCGCTCCATAGTAAAAACTATAGAATTTCTGACGCCGAAGAGCAAATGGAAATCTTCTGAAAGGGCTCCGCCTGCGGCCGGTGTGGGATGGCGCTTGAGGGCAGGAACCTTGCAGGTCTTCTCTGCCGCTTTTCAAGGCGGCTAGCGGCTGATCTTCAAAGCAAAGCATCCATGATCTAGTAGAGGCCTGGCTAGCAGCCTCATACCGCCGAGAGCCATTAGGCCTTCAGCGCGGTCGCTGAACCTTGATTCCTGTGTGAACTTGTTGGCCACCAAGTGGCCGTAGTGCTGCCGGTCATAAGTTCTGAGCCAGGGCCGTCGTTTTTTGTCCCTGAAAGGGACAGATTCGCTAGCCCAGGGTCAGCCCCGGCGAGCGCCAGCGAGACGGCGGCGCCACCCTGGGTTTCAGACGGCCAATGTGCGAACGCTGAAAGCGTGGGATAACGCCACAGGGTGGCTCAAAACGTCTGACGCACTGCCCTAGTAGGCTTTGGCCCAGACGACTCGGCGGGTGGAGGGCTTGCCGGAGAGGACGCATTTTCCCGGCTCTTCCTGGGCGTCCAGGGGGATGCAGCGGATGGAGACGCTGAGGTCCTTGGCGGCTTGCTCTTCTTCGGCGTGGTCGCCGCTCCAGTGGGCCAGGGCGAATCCGCCGTGGATCTCGGGACGCTCGGCGTCCTTGCTCTTGGGCGTGAAAAAGTCGTAGAAGTCGTCCTTGGAGTCGATGGTGACGGTGTTGGCGTCGCGGAAGGCGGCGGCTTGGGCCAGCAAGGCAGACTGGATGCCTTCCAGCGCCCCGGCCACCGTCTGGACGAATTCGCCGCGGGGGACGCCCGAGCGCTCCTTGGCACCCTTGTCCCGCCGTCCCATGAAGACCGAGTCCTTGGCGATGTCGCGGGGACCCACCTCCAGCCGGATGGGGACGCCCTTCTTGATCCAGCTCCAGGTCTTTTCGCCGCCGCGCAGGTCGCGGTCGTCGATGTGCACCCGCACGGGCTCGCCCATGTATCGCTGATCCTCCAGTTCCTTCTTGAGCTTGCGGCAGTAGTCCATGACCTCGCCGCGCACCTCGTCGTTGTGGATGACGGGCAGGATGACGACATGCTGGGGAGCCACGCGTGGAGGCAGCACCAGTCCGTCGTCGTCGCTGTGGGTCATGACCAGTCCGCCCACCAGGCGCGTGGAGACGCCCCAGGAAGTGGTCCAGACGTACTCCTCCTGTCCCTCGTCGCTCTGGAACTTGATCTCTGAAGCCTTGGCGAAGTTCTGTCCCAGGAAATGCGAGGTGCCCGACTGCAATGCCTTGCGGTCCTGCATCATGGCTTCGATGCAGAGCGAGTCGACGGCTCCGGGAAAGCGTTCGCTGGGCGTCTTGTGCCCCCTCAGGACGGGCATGGCCATGACGTCTTCGGCTACCTCGGCGTAGACGCCCAACATGCGGATCTGCTCCTCGATGGCTTCCTCGCGGGTGGCGTGGGCGGTATGCCCCTCCTGCCAGAGGAACTCGGTGGTGCGCAAAAACAGCCTGGTGCGCAGCTCCCAACGCACCACGTTGGCCCACTGGTTGATGAGCAGGGGCAGGTCGCGGTAGGACTGGATCCACTTGGCGAACATCTCGCCGATGATGGTCTCAGAAGTGGGACGCACCACCAGCGGCTCCTCAAGCTCGCCGTCGGGAATGAGCCCGCCGTCGGGCCCCTCTTTAAGGCGGTGATGGGTGACCACGGCGCATTCCTTGGCGAACCCCTCCACGTGGTCGGCCTCTTTCTGGATGAAGCTGAGCGGAATGAAGAGCGGGAAGTAAGCGTTCTCGTGTCCGGTGGCTTTGAAACGGTCGTCGAGGGCCTTCTTGATGTTCTCCCAGATGGCGTATCCCCAGGGCTTGATGACCATGCATCCCCGCACCGGCGAATTCTCGGCCATCTCGGCGGCCTTGACGACCTGCTGATACCACTCGGGGTAATTCTCTTCACGCGTCGGCGTAATAGCTGTCTTGGGCTTGTTCGACATCCGAAGGATGATAGCAAAGATCAGCCTCGGGGCTAGTGGCTGAGCCGAAAGGGACGATAGAATCTCTGCTGTTCGTGGACCTGCTGACGCGATTCGAGATCGTAATCGAAGGGACGGTTGAGGTTGTTGCCCGCCAGGTCTTCCAGCCAGGCCCCTACCGAGAGGCGGTAGTCGCCTGCGGTCCATTCGCCCGAGGGACGGAAGATCCAGACCTGATCGTCCTCTTCCGTCTCGACCGTCCCTTCAACGGGTTCCCAATCCCCCTCGCCGCCCCGCTCGACATCGATCAGACGCCTGGCCAAGGCATGGTCGAGGGGTTCGGTAAAGCGGACGCGCAGTTGTGACCGCGTGCCGGCCGCGGGAAGCTCGAGCTTCCAATGGCTGGGCTGCGGAGAAGTCCGGTCGGCGTCGCCGATGCGGAAAGCTTTCTCGGCGCCCTCCAGCAAGCGGACGCCCCGCCCGTCCTCCCAGCCCGAGTCGATGACCAGCCGGTAGCTGCGTCCGGGATAGAAGGGAAGTCCCAGTTGCTGATGGGGTTCCAGCCCGCGCTTGATGCGTCCGGGATCGAAAAGCAGGGTGAAACGCCGCGTCTGCGGGTCCCACAACTCGGGGCGCAGGTCGAGGAAGGCGTGAGGCACCCGGCGGCCTTCGTCGTCCAGCAAGTGAATATGCTGATAAGCCTGTCCCCTGCTCATGGAATGCGAGAACTGCACGTAGATGCGCAGCAGGTTCATGGGCAGCAGGTCGCTGCCGGGATGAATGGCCACCACCCGGGTTCGGCGGGGCAGATCGGGTTTGGGGATGGAGAAGGGAAGCGAGACAGGACCGTCGGCCGAACGCCAGAGGGCGACGTACTCCACCCCCGGTGTCCAGGGATAGCGTGGCACGAAGACCAGGCTCTGGCCGCGTACGCGGCATCCCCCTGAAACCTGGGGCACTTTGCTCTCGGCCGGGGGAACCCGGCTGCCGGTCCACACCGCCAGCAGATCCAGGCATTGGCCGGGCGATGCCTGCACTTGCTCGAGGAAATCGTCAGCTAGAGCGGCAACCTCGAGCGAGCCGTCCTCAAAGCGCAGTTGTGCCGCCGCCTCCTGAGCGGACAGCCAGCAAGGCGCGGACCCGGCCAGCACCGAGAGCAAGAGTGCCAGGCCGGGCATTGTCATATTCAACCATCGCTCCATGTGCGCTTACATCCAGCGCTTGGGACGGGGGACGAGATTGAGTTCGCCGGTTTCGCTGTCGCGCGTCAGCATGACGAAGGTCTCATCGTCGTAGTTGTCGATGTGCAGGATGCCGGTGCCGGGCAGCGACTTGTAAGGCACTCCCCTGGTTAAGCCGATGTCCATCTCGGGCAGGGGCTCGGTCAGCGAAGGGGCGCCCAGCATGTCCTCGACGTCGATGCGCATCATGTTGCGGTTGCTGTTGGCCAGCAGCAGATAGGTCTTTTCGCCCTTCTTGTAGGTGAGCATGTCCAGCGGCGTGTTGCCGGCGCCCAGCTCGGCCAAAGTGCTTCCCTTGACGTGCTCTCCGTCGGCCAGGTCCTTGACGGGGAAGGCCACCAGCGGCGTGCAGGTGTAAGAGGCCAGGATGTGGGGTTCGCCGCCCAGGCTGAAGGGCATGAAGGTGCGGATGGGCGCGTGAGTCTCGTACTGGCCGTGGGCCACGTGATAGATCTCCAGCGTCGAAGAAGCCGCCTTGCCGCCGAAGGGATAAGGGATGCGGCGCAAGGAGGAGGCGAACTCCTCGTTGGAGAGCCCGGCTACGTAGAGGACTCCGTCATTGAAGCGCACATCGCTGATGGTGTTGGTGCGCAAGCGGCGTCCGCGGCGGTCGGTGGCGTCCTCGGCGGGGGCGTTGTCGATAGAGGCCTTGGCGAAGGGAATGTTGTCGAGCTCGACCTCTTCCAGGTCGCCCTTGGCGTCGGCCCGAACCAGGACCGGAACGGCCGAGTCGCCCCGTCCGCGGGTGACCGACATGTACATGCGTTTGGACTTGGGGTGGACGACCAGTTCGTTGATGCGGATCTGGTCGGACGAAGTCCCCAAGAGGGCGCCGATCTTGGTCTCGATGTCGGTCACGATGTCTCCGCGGCCCAGTTCGTCGCCGCTGGGCGAAGCCGTGTCCTGGACATCGACCGCGAAGACGGCCGCGCCTTCCGAATCGGCCAGAAAGAGGGTGCCGTCGGGCGCAAAGGTCATGGCGCCGATCGATTTCAGATCGGGTTTGCCGGGTTTGAGGTCGTCTGAGGCCAGGGCGGGGCCCAGGCTCACCAGGCACACTACCAGCAGGCCTGTCAACAGGCTGAAGCGGTTGCTTTTCATGAGGGTTTCCTACCTCCCGAGATTTCCGAACAGGAACGAATACCAGTGTCCTATTATACGGGTTCTCAAAGGAAAGGTTCCCCCGCGGCGCAACCAGCCGGCTTGCCGGCGGCGCTACATCCTCGCCTGGAATGAACTGGCCGGTCCGCTCTACATCGGGGGATGAGCGGACCGGCCGTCCCCCTGGTCGAGTTCGACGCCCGCTACCAGACCCTGGCGGCACGCATCCGCAACGACACGCGACTGCCCGGAACCGATTCCAATTCCAGTTCGGTTCGCTGAGGAGGACCGGCGCCGCTACTCCTCGACCGCCAGGTGATAAGGGTAGTCGGGGAAGGAAAAGCGTCCCGCGCGGGGACCCTTGACACGGACCTCTGTGGGAAAGATTCCCGCCGCCATTTCTTGCGAGGAGGAGTCGAAGTTGAGGTTTCGGCCGCGCTTCATCACCAGCAGCAGACCGCCCTCGTCCCCCATGGCCGTAAAGACGTCGCTGCGTCCCCGATACTCGCTGACGCCCGCCAGCTTTCCCACCTGCCCGGCGGCCCGGGGCACGTCGTCGACGACCAGGCCGATTTCGCTGGCGTAGAGGATGTCCTTGCTGCTGAAGCTTCCCGAGGCGGCGTTGTCGAGGTCGTGGCGGCCGATGTACTCGACCACGTTGCCCGCGGGATCCAGGAAGAAGACCGAGTGGGCGTTCCAGTTCCTGAAATGGACCACGTCGTCGGGATAGTCGGGATCCCTTAAGCGGGAGGGGATTGTCATAAGCGGCGTCCGCTCTCGTTGCCAGTCGCGTGATGCCACCACCTTGTTCTCGGGGATGTTGAAGGCGAAGTGATAGAAGGGCCGCCGCAAACCGTCATCCCGGTGCGTGAAGGTGATGGGGGTCTTGCCGGCCTGCACCGTCAGACGGCGGTCGTCCTGATCGGTCACCGCCAGGCCCAGGAGCCCTTGATAGAACTCCTTCATCTCGGCCACCGTGGCCCCGCTGACCAGTTGGAGGCTTAAGATGCGGGGATCGGCCGAGGTCGTCGCCGCCCGGCCCCAAGGAAGACTTTCGTGAGCCGCGATGGTGCCGGCGGCTAGAAAAATGAAGTCGCGTCGGTCCAGTGTCATGACCACCCTCCTGAAATCCATTCCGGTTTCGCTTACCTAACATACGGCAAAGCCTGCTCAAGGTTCGAACTTTGGAATCAGTCGTCTCTTAGCGGCCGGCGCGTGGGGAGGAGTCGGGGATCTCGACCAGGCGGCGGAAACGGGGCTGCGTGCGCAGCTTGTCGAAGTCCGGATTGTCGCGAAGATGCTGGAATTGACGGTTGCCCGCCTGGATGGACTTTTCAAGCCAGTCGAGCGATTCCTGGGGACGGTCGAGCAGGGCGTAAATGCGGGCCAGGTGCTGGGACAGTTCGTAGTAGCGGGAGATCTCGGGCGGAACCCTATGCACCGTCTCCAGGCAATCCTCGTAATCGCCCAGACGGCAAAGGGCCAGGCCCTCGTAAGTGTGGGTCTGGACGACGTCCAGGGCCGGACGGTTCTTGCCCTTCCAGGCCCGACGCAGGTCGCGGCAGCGCTTGATGACCTGGTTGAAAATCATGCTGGCCAGGTTGTTCTTCCCCAGCTTCTGGTAGGCCACGCCCGAGTAATAGAGAGCAGGCAGGTCGGCTTCCAGGATGCCGTGAAAGCTCCATCCGAACTGGGGCGGAGTGCGCTCGAAGGCCCAGGTCAGACTGGCCGCGGCCTGAGAGTAGCGCTCCTGCGCCAGGTGGATCCATCCCATCAGGTGATGGGCGTTGCCGTATTCGGGATCGACTTTGAGGGCCGCCTGGCCCAATCCCAGCGCCTCCTCGAGGTCGCCTGCCATGTAGTATCCCCAGCCCAGGTCGGTCAGGTTGGCCGCGTCGGCGACGGCCGGCCCGCGGGCCTGCTGAAAGCACTTGTAGGCCTTTTCCCGTTGCCCAACGTCGATGTAGAAGCGTCCCAGGTTGATGAGTTGGTTGGCGTAGACGCTGCCTTCCTTGAGAGGCCACAGGCGTACGGCCTGCTGGCCCAGTTCCACCGCCTCTTCCAAATCGCCCCAACTTCGGTGGCCCATGGCCAGGGAGGCACACAGGCGGGAGCGCTCGTCGGCGGCCAGAAAGGCGCTGCCCAACTGGGCTTCGCCATGACGGATGGCCTGCTCCAGTTCGCCCCGCGCCACCAGCACCCGCACGATCATGCTGGGGATTCCGGCTTCGGCGGCGAAGACGGGATAGCGTTCGCTCAATTCCTCCCACGTCGCCAATGCCTGGTCGGGACTGCTGTCGATCCACAGGGCCTTCAGGCCCAGCAGGAGCAGCCGCTCTTTCTCCGGGAGTTCATCGCTGAAAGGCAATGCCCGGGAAAGGGCCTGAATGGCTTCGCCCTGACTGTAGCCCCAGGAGGCGGCCCAGTGCTCGACCTGGGCCAGCTTGAAGTAGGCCATGGCGAAGGAGGGGTCGATCTGAATGGCCTGCTCCAGTTCCAGGCGGGCTTGTTCAGCGCCGTTTTGCCCGCCCCGCAGGAAGTGGTCGAGTCCGGTGATGTAGTGGCGGTAGGCTTCCAGCGAGGGCGTGGTGAACTCGGTGATGTCGCTGCCTCGGGGCGGATGCAGCCCGCGCTCAACCGCCAGGTTCTGCAACACCTTGAGACAAATGGCGTCCACCGCCTGAAAGATATCGTCGGTGGAGTTGAGCCGCTCGCGCAGGGTGAAGGCGGTTTCGCCGCTGACGGCGTCCATCAGCGAGGCGTTGATCTCAATCTTGTCGCCCAGGCGGTAAAAGTGTCCGCTGATGAAGCGCTCGGCACCGGCCCTGCGCACGGCTTCTACAGCCCGCTTCCCGCTCACAGGACCCTCCACGCCGGCCTCGCTGAGACGGCGCCGCGAGACCACCTCCAGTCCGGGAGAGTTCCAAAGGCCGGTGCTGATCATGTCGGCCAGTCCCATGCTGAGCCATTGATTGGCCTCTTGATCGGATCGCACGTCGAATGGCAGCACAGCCATGGCTAGAGGATGGGTGCGGTCTTGTGGCCGGGTGTCCTCGTTCCACAGCGTCAACAACTGCCACAGGGCCAGCGCCACCACCGTAAAAATCAGCAGCAGGGCCGGGATGAGGTATCCCATGCGGGCTTTCCCGTCGGCCGCCGGGACCGCTTGCTCGACCGGCCTGGTCGATTGATCCGGAGGAGGCGGTGAAGCGCTTTCCGCCTCTCTTTCTCTTTCCATCCGCACCTTTTTCATGAAGATGTAGCCGCGTCGGGGGACGGTCTGCACGAAGGCCGGGTTGCGGGCGTCATCTCCCAGCGCTCTGCGGATGTCGGCAATGCTCTGCACCAGCACGTCGTCGGTGACGGCCGCGTCCGACCAGACCTGCTCCATCAGTTCGGCTTTGGTGACCAGGCGGCCGGGATTCTGCAGAAGGAAGCGCAGGGTCTCGAAGGTCTTGGGGCGCAGGCTGAGATTTTCTCCGTCGCGGTAGAGGGCTTCCATCGACAGGCTCAGGGCGAAGCCTGGTTCGAAGCAGTAGCGAATGTTGCGTTCACAGGTCATCGAGCCCCCCACAGCCCACTCAACTGGCGGATTTCGTCGTTTTTTCGTGGAATTTTCAGGACTCCAGCGCCCCAACTGGTCCATCCTTAGCGTGCATACAGTCGAGCGAGTCCTTTCGAAAAACTGTTGGCGCAAATCAGTCGGAAGAAGAATCGTGTCACACGCGCAATCCTTTCGAGAGGGCTCGCTCAGTTTATCACCCTTCCAAATTTTTTGACCAAGTCGCCGGCCCAATGGGTCACCGCTGCGCGGTTCTCTTTCTGCTTCTTCTTAAGCCTCTAGGATTTGCGATATACTCGTAAGTCATGAGTATGGCTGTGCAAGTTTCCGAATCGGCCGCCTACCGCATTCGCGAGGGGCTCAAGAAAGAAGGCCTGCCCGAGAGCGGCGGGATGCGCCTGGGAGTCAAAGGCGGGGGATGCGCCGGACTCAACTACGTCATGCGCTTCGAGCAGGAGCAAAAGCCTGCCGACGCCGTCTTCGAAGCCCACGGCGCCCGCGTCTTCGTCGACATGAAAAGCCTGCTCTTCCTCAAGGGCATGACCCTCGACTGGGCCGGCGACTTCATGCAGCAGGGCTTCCAGTTCCAAAACCCCAACGCCCAAGAAACCTGCTCCTGCGGCATGAGCTTCCAGGTCTAAGGCGTTCACAGGGCTCCGCCAAGTCCGACCCGAATTTGGGACGCCGAGGGTGTCTGTAAGATTCTGCCGCGGCCAGCTCGCCTTCGCCTGCGGCACGGAGATCGTCCGCTCTCGAGCAGCAGACCCACGCCAAGTCTACTTTTTCCCCCTATTGGTTCGTTTCTTTGGGAGGGGTTGTGCCGAATAGCCGTCGTGCTCGATGCCGATGAGGATGATGGGGTAGGACTGGGCCTCGCGGAGTTCTTCTTCGACGTAGCGAAGGGCGTGGCTGAAGTTGGCGACGCGATCGGTCAGATAGTATTCGAACTGATCAGACGGAACGACGATCACCCCGATGTCGATGTGGCTGTCGTGCAGCTTGTTGCGGATATGAATGATGTCGCGCACCAGCAGATCGCTTCTTCCCGAGACTTGGATTTCGACGCCGATCCTGGAAACGATGCTCTCGTTGTAGCGCAGCCGCTTCACCCAGTCGATGTCTCCTGTCTTTGATTGAACCCATTCCGGGTATTGACCGAACGTCGCGTCGATCAATTCCCGCACCCGAGCTGCCCCGTTAGCCTGCTTCTTTTCCAGCACGCAGACCTCGGTCGACATGAGGATTTCCTGCAGCTCAAGAAACAAGTGCGCTAGACCGAGGCGACAGACTTTTCTCCTTGATCCGCCGTAGAACCGCATCTTGCTTATCTTCATCGATGAATAGCTCCTGAAGGTCGAACCTCGGATCTTTGCCTGCGAAGAAAGGGTAGCTCTCCTCGATGCGCTTTCGGATGTGCTCGGAGTCGTAGAGCTCCGTACCGACCCAGTTGCGCAAATGCTTCTCGGCGGCCTGATAAGTGGAACCACCTCCGCCAAAGGGATCAAAGACCAGATCCTCCGGCTGCGTCGAGATGAGGATGGCCCGTTCGGGGATCATCAGCTTGAGTTCATTGACGCCAGGGCGAACTTTGAACTTCTTATGACGATTCGGGGAAGTGTCCGACCAAAAGTCGGTCAAATTGACACCGTCTGGGTGCATCTTGTTGCGGTGGCCGCCGTAGTCCTTGATCTCACCTCCGCAATGGCGGCAGGTTTCGATAGGAAGGCGCACTTTGTTGAAGACCCGCGGCGTCCCCCGAGTGTAATAGAGCAGAGCATAGTGGGCGGGATAGAGCTTCTTGCCGCGTGGATAGGTTCCCTTCATGGACACCGCGATCCAGTGCCGGAATTCAAGCATCTCTCCCATTATCGGAGCGAACTGAACGGCTAATTCCGGGGTGGCGTAAAGAAAAAAAGCGCCCCCAGGCTTCAACACTCGGCAGCACTCAAGAATCCACCGTCGACACCAGGCAAGGTACTCGGCATGCCCTACTTTGTCCTTGAACCCGTTCTTGTAGTCCTTTCCAAGATTGAAAGGAGGGTCGGCGAATACCGTATCGACCTTGCCGGATTTCATGAGGCTGAGCACCTCAAGACAATCAGCGTCGTAAAGAACTCCGTGATGGGTCTTAAAAAAGGGAGGTTTCATACCCATGATCAAAGCGCTCCTGCCTGCCTCTTCACCGTTTCCCGATCCGCCCGTCAGACTCAATCTGCCCACTGGTGCAGTGCGCCGAAAGTTCTGAGCCACCCTGATCCGCTATCCCACGCTTTCAGCGTTTGGACTCTGGCTGTCCTGGACCCAGGGTGGCGCCGCCGTCTCGCCTGCGCTCGCCGGGGCTGACCCTGGGCTAGCGAATCTGTCCCTTTCAGGGACGGGAAAGAGAACTCTGGCTCACAACTTCTGGCGGTGCGCTGCACCAGCACAGGCGAATATCCCATTGACTCTAGAAGCCTAACACGCGGGTATGAACAGACCTCGACCCACGCGGTTTAGTCGAGAGAACTGCGGGTGGCGCAGCGGGGAGCTACACGAATTCGACTTCGACGCGGTGGGGGATGATGCCGGCTTGGTGGCCGCGGTCGAGGAAGAGCTGGACGGCGCGGCGGCCGTCTTCGCCGTAGTCCAGAGTACGGTCGTTGACGTACATGGAGACGAAGCGGTCGGCGTCCTCTTCTTCCAGTCCGCGCCCGAACTGGAGAGCGTATTCCAGCGCCTCTTCGCGGTTTTCCAGGGAATACTTGTAGGACTGCAGCAGCAGTTCGGAGACTTTCTTGATGGTCTCCCCGCCCAGGTCGCGGCGGATGACGTTGCCGCCCAGCGGGAGGGGAAGGCTGGTCTCCTTCTTCCACCATTCGCCCAGGTCGACGATCTTCTTCAGGCCTTCTTCCCGGAAGGTGAGCTGGCCTTCGTGGATGACCAGGCCCATGTCGACCTCCTTGCGCTGCACGGCCGGGATGATCTCGTCAAAGGGGATGATGCGGGCGTCGAACTCGGGCTCGAAAAGCTTGAGGGCCAGAAAGGCCGAGGTGCGCTCGCCGGGGACTCCCACAATCTTGTAGCGGATGTCGTTGGTGGCCGTGGAGGGGCCTACCACCACCGGACCATAGCCGTCCCCCATGCTGGCGCCCGAATTGAGGAGGGCGTACTGGTCGGCCAGGTAGGCGTATCCGTGAATGCTGACGGCGGACACTTCGTAGACGCCCTGAAGGGCGGCCTGGTTGAGCGTCTCGATGTCCTTAAGCTCATGCACGAAGTCGAAGTCGCCGGTATCGATTTTGCCCGTGGCCAGGCCATAGAACATGAAGGCATCGTCGCTGTCGGGGCTGTGTGCGACGCGGATGGTTTCTTTACTCATGGCTAGCTCGATTGTGACGCTCGACGACGGCGATCAGGTCGTTGAGGCGCCGGATGGTCTTCATTCCTCGGGAAGCGTATTTTCCATACGGATCGAGCAGAAGGGCCTGCAATCCGGCCTCGACGGCTCCTCGGTAATCATCCTGCGGACGGTCACCCACGTGCAGCGTGCGCGCAGGCTGCGAGCATGTTCTCCGCAGTGCGATTTCAAACAGGCGCGGATCGGGCTTGGCCGCACCCTCGCGGCTCGACCAGATCACCTCGTCCAGGTGCCGGTGCAAGTCCAACTCCCGCAGAATCGCTTCCAGGCGGGAATCGAAGTTAGATACCACCGCTCTGCGGATTCCGCGCAGCGACAGTTGCTTCAGCACCTCGTGGGCGTCCTCTGCAGGACGCCAAGCTTGTGAAGTGGCGAACCAGCGATAGATTGTATCGAAAAATGGGTTGAAGCGTGAATCCTGGGCCGATTTTCCTAGGGCTGCCCTTACTCGTTGACGCCACCACTCCCGCTCCAAATCCTCGATTTCATGGGGTCTTGCGTCAGGAAAGGTCATCGGTTCGGCTTGCGAGAAACTTTCTCGAAAGCGCTGCTCTATGGCAACCGCATCGTCAAGTTTCCATCCCATCGAGTCAGCCTGGCCGGCGTAAGCCTCTCCCACGCCCATCCTCAGTTCGATGAGCGTCCCGGCGGCGTCGAAAAAAACGGTCTCGATCATGTAAGGAAGGGATTGCTGCGCCGCTCGCGTTCGACGGTAGTGTCGGGCCCGTGGCCTGGGTGAAGGATCTTGTCGTCGCCCAGGGGCAGGATCTTGTTCTTGATGCTGGCGATAAGGGTTTCGAAGTCCCCTCCCGGCAAGTCGGTGCGTCCGATGGAGCCTGCGAAGACAGCATCGCCGCAAAAGACGTGCTGGTCCGCCACGAAGCAGACGCCCCCTGGCGAATGTCCAGGGGTATGGATCACGTCCACAGTCAGTTGGCCCACCTTCAGGGTATCCCCTTCATGCAGGTCGTGATCGTAGGGAGGGGCGGGATCGCAGGGGAATCCGAACATCATGCCCTGCTGCTCCAGTCCCTGGTAAAGAGGAGCGTCTTCAGGGTGCAGGTAAATGGGCACGTCGTGCTTGTGCTTGACCTTGGCCACCCCCGTGATGTGATCGAGGTGGGCGTGGGTCAGCGGAATCGAGACCAGCTTGAGCTGCTTCTGCTCGATCCACTGCAGCAATTGCTCCACCTCGTCGCCGGGATCGATGTAGGCGGCCTCTTTTGTGGCGCGGCAGGCCAGCACGAAGCCGTTTTTCATGAAGGGCTCTACGGCCCTGGATTGGATGAGAAGTCGTTCTTGGGTCATATCAGGGGTCGGATGGGATCAGCGGCTGTAACTGAGGCGATAGAGGACTCCGGCTTCGTCGTCGGAGATGAGCAAGGCTCCGTCGGGCATGACCTGGACGTCGGCTGGACGTCCCCAGGCCTCCCGGCCCTGCAGCCATCCCTCGGCCAGAGTCTCATAGGAGAGGGCCTCGCCGTCCGCTACCCGAACCACAGTGATTCGGTAGCCGATGGGGGTGCTGCGGTTCCAGGAGCCATGCTCGGCGATGAAGATCTGGTTCTTGTACTGCTCGGGAAACATGTCGCCGGTGTAAAAGCGCATGCCGATGGCGGCCACGTGAGGGCCCAGCTTGCGGGCAGGTGCGACATAGTCGTCGCAGTTCTTGTCCTGGCCGATCTGGGGATCGAGAATATCGCCCTGGTGGCACCAGGGATAGCCGAAGTGCATGCCCTTCTCGGGAGCCCGGTTGAGTTCGTCGGCGGGAATCTCGTCGCCCATCAGGTCGCGTCCGTTGTCGGTGAACCAGAGGACTCCGGTCCGGGGATGAAAATCGAACCCTACCGAGTTGCGCACGCCCTGGGCGAAGATCTCGAAGTTTCCTTCTCGATCGACCCGCGAAATGGTGGCATAGCGCTCATCCTGCGAGTGGCAGATGTTGCAGGGCGCGCCGATGGGGATGTAGAGACGCCCGTCGGGCCCGAAGGCGATGAACTTCCATCCGTGGTGCTTATCGCGGGGCAGCCCGTCCACCACCACTTCGGGGTCGGGAGGATTGCCGAGGCGGCTCTCGATGTCGCGGTAGACCAGCACACGGTTGACCTCGGCCAGATAGAGATCTCCCTGGCGGAAGGCCACGCCGTTGGGCATGAACAGTCCCCGAGCCAGGGTGTGGACGCGGTCGGCCCGATGGTCGCCGTCCTCGTCGACGACCGCATAGACCGATCCGCGGGTGCGGGTTCCCACGAAGACCGTCCCCTGATCTCCCAGGGCCAAGGAACGGGCGTTGGGAACGTCGGCGGTGAAGACTTCGATGCTGAATCCGGGAGGCAACTGAATCTTATCAAGCTGTAGTCTTTCGTCGTCTTCGGCCATGGCGGAAAAACTGAGTAGCAGGGCCAAGAACGACGTCCAAAGTATGCGGGTCAACGTCATATGCGGGCATTATCGCTGATTTCGGCTTTGGCTGCGGGAACGGGGTTTGACAGTGCTCCCCGAAGCCCCTATCATCGCGACGCAGAGGCTGATTTTCCAAGTCCGAATGCTGCAAGGAGAGGCGCCGCAGACGGCTACCACTGACGCGTACCGCTGGGCAAACTCGCAGAGGATGGGATGTTCAGTCCCAAGGATTCGTTGGCTGATGAAGAGTGAGCGCCTTTTCACCACACGCGAGGTCGCCGAGATGTGGAATGTCAGTCCGTCCACCATCAAGCGCTGGGCCGACTCGGGCGATCTCAAGTGCCGGCGCACCCCCGGCGGTCACCGCAAGTTCCGCGTCCGCGAACTGAGCGAGTTTCAGGACAAGCAGGGATTCGAAGCCACCGGCATGCTGCGGGACGGCGATTGGGAAGATCCCGAGATCGAACGGGCCGTCAACGAAAAGAACATGCCCGTCATCCACCAAGCCTTGCTGCGCCTGGCGCTGCAGAATCGGCGCAGCAAGATGAGGGTGCTGCTGGAACGCCTGCACATCCGCGGACTCAGCCTTTGTCAGATCTACGACCGGGTGGTGATTCCGGTGATGGAAGCGGCTCGGGCCGAGGACGGCTCCGAGTCGGTCTCAGAAGGCCACCAGCGCCTGTTGCAGATCAATTTGGACGACGCGGTCCATTACCTTTTTCCCAACCTCACCTGCCGCAAGTCTCACCGGAAAATGGCCCTGTGCGCTTCCTTGGACTCGCCCGGACTGCTTCACGTCAATGCCATCTCGCGAGTGCTGGAAGTGGAAGGATGGGATGTCTACAACGTGGGCGACCACATCAGGTTCAGCCTGCTGGCCGACCTGGTCAAGAACGAGCCCTTCGAGTTGATCTGCGTGACCGCCCAGCGATTGCGCAAAGTGGACAAGATGGCCAAGGAATACAACGTCCTCTATGAAGCGGCCCATCCCTACCGCATTCCCATTCTGCTCAGCGGCCCCGGTTTCGCCCGCAAGAAGTACCGCAAGCGCTTTCCCGACGCCGACTATGTCAGCAACCACCGGGCCCTGCGCCGCCACGCCGTCAAGCGCTGACAGCACCAATCTGCCGGTGGCAAGACCGAATTGCCGGATACAGTCGAGGACGACCAGTCTCAGCAGGACTCCTGCCAGGGCGCCGTGACTGTCGTCGATGAAACGCCTCCGGTCGTGATGTGCAACACTCCCGTAATGCAGCATTTTGGTCCTGAAACCCGGCAACTGAGGCCTTAATCCTTGGAGATGACTCCGCTCAAGTTCGATTCCCTTAGGGTCTGGTTGAATTCACTGAGTTGCGCCAGCAGAGCATCCAGGTCGGATCGAGCTTGGGCGATTTGGTCCTGGTAGAGGCCGTGGACTTCCCGCTGCTGGTCGGTGGCGGGGTAGTCGGACTGGTGGATGTAGCGGGCCAGCGATCCCAGCTTGGAGTAGAGGCGGCGAGGCCAGCGCAAGGTGTCCTGAAAGGCGTTGCCGCCGGTCAGCCGCAGGTCGAAGAAGCGTCCTTCCAGCTCCTGCAATTGCTCATCGAGGTCTTGGGCGGCGTCGATGGCGGGCTGAACGGAGTCGTCCTTCAGCGATTGCAGGCGTTGCCGCAGGTCGGTGAGTTGGCGGCGGATCCACTCGATCTCGTTGATCATGTCCACAACCTGGTCGAGGTCGGAGCGCAATTCCAGCACCAGGTCGACCTGCTGGCGCACTTCATCCAGGCCGCCCGGGCTGTGGGGGTCTTCCAACACTTGCAGCGACTGCTCATGGCTGCTGCCGTCGACCGTGAGGCGGACGGTATAGCTTCCCGGAGCCGCCAGCGGGGCGATGCGCGAGCCTTCCACCAGCGGACGCCAGCCCCGGTCGGGCAGGGAAGTCCGCGAGGCCTCCAGGGGCTTGGTGCGCAGGCGGGGCAGCTTGGAAGGGCCGTGGCGCAAGTCCCAAACCACCCGGTTGAGTCCGGGCTTGGCTGGAAGGGGATCGGTGCTTCCCCAGGGGCGGTCGCCCGGGGTGTCTTCGTCGAGTCCTTCGTCGGGGTCGGGCAAGGTGCGGACGACCTCTCCGGCGGAATTCAGGATCTCGATGCGGACTTCCCGGTCCTCGGCGTCCTCGGCTTCATTGGCTTCCTCCTTCTCTGCCGGATCCTCTTGGCCGTCTTCCTCCTCGGCATCCCCCGGGAGAAAGTAGTGGATGGTGGCGCCGTAGTCGGGGTTGTCTCCGGCCGCGGCGTCGTAGGGGTGGCTGCGGGGCGGCTCCTTGTAGCGGAAGCGGTAGGCGGGGCGGGGAGGGAATAGGCGAGCCGTTTCGCCCAGGGCATCCCGGTCCCAGAGCTGCAAGGGAGTGATGTCGTCGAGAATCCAGAACCCGCGTCCGTAGGTGGCCACCACCAGGTCGTTGAAGTGGGGCTGGATGTCGATCCAGTGGACGGGAGCGTGGGGCAGGTTGTTCTGCAGGCTCTGCCAGGAGGCTCCGTCGTCGAAGCTGGCGTGCAAGGCGTTCTCGGTGCCCACGTAGAGCAGTCCGGCGCGCCGGGGGTCTTCGCGCACGCAGTGGGTCCAGCTCAGCGGGTGGCGGGGCAGTCCGGCGTCGATGCGCTTCCAGGACGCTCCCCAGTCCTCGGTCAGGTAGACGTAGGGGTCGAAGTCGTTGACCTGATGGGCGTCCACCGTCAGGTAGGCCTTGCCCGGCCGATGGCGCGAGGGCTCGATGTTGGATACCGTGCCCCACTCGGGCCACTCGGGCAGGTTGCCGCTCAGGTCGGTCCAGGACCCGCCGCCGTCGCGGCTCAGATGCAGCTTGCCGTCGTTGGAGCCGGCCCAGATTTCGCCCTCATTGAGGGGCGATTCGGCGATGGCGAAGAGGACGGCGGCGTAGGTGGGGGAGACGTCGTCGGGGGTGAGTCCGCCTGTTTTCTGCTGCTTGGACTTGTCGTTGCTGGTCAGGTCGGGGGAGATGACCCGGTAGGACTGTCCCCCGTCCTCGGTCACGTGAACATGCTGGCTGCCTACGTAGACGCGCCGGTGATCGTGGGGCGAGATGGTGACCGGGAAGGTCCATTGAAAGCGGTAGCGCAGCGGCGCGGCGGCCCATCCCTCGGGATTGTCGGGCCAGACCATGACGTTGCGGGCCTGTCCGCTGCGATGGTCGTAGCGGTCGAGGATGCCTTCATAGCATCCCGACCAGACGATGTTGGAATCGACCGGGTCGGGCACGGCGAATCCCGACTCGCACCCGCCCACGCTGTGCCAGGCGCCGATGGGGATTTCGCCGGGGGTCAGCGAGTTGGACGGTCCGCGGGCCGAGGCTCCGTCCTGACGGTTGCCGTAGACGTTGTAGGGAATCTCGTTGTCGGTGGCCACGTGATACATCTGGGCGATGGGCAGTTGAGGACGCATCCAGCTCTCGCCCCGGTTGACGGAGATGCTGATGCCCTGATCGTGTCCCACGATGATGCGGTCTGGTATGAGGGGGTCGATCCAGATGGCGTGGTGGTCGCCTCCCGCTCCCACCTCTTCGATGGTCTTTCCCCCGTCCAGCGAGCGGGTGTGCAGCGTGGCCAGAAAGTGCACCTCGTCGGCGTCGTCTGGCGCCGCCGCCAGCCGCGAGTAGTAGTGAGGACGCTGCACCAAGGCGTTGTTGGAGTTCATCAGCTTCCACTGGCCTCCGCCGTCGTCCGAGCGCCACAGCTCGCCCTGGTGCTCGGTCAACTCGGCGAAGTCGCGGTTGACGTTGGTTTCGATGAGGGCGTAGATGCGGGAGGAATCGGCCGGCGTCATGCTCAGGCCGATGCGTCCTGTGGGAGGGTCGGGCAGGCCCTTGCCGGCGAGCTTTTCCCAGGAGTCTCCGGCGTCGCGGGAGATGAAGAGTCCGCCCGCCGAGCCTCCGCTGGTGCGTCCCCAGGTGCGGATTTCCATCTCCCACATTCCCGCCAGCAGCACACGGGGATTGTTGGGATCCATCACCAGGTCGGAGGGGCCTGTGTTCTCGTCCACGAAGAGCACCTGTTCCCAGTTGTCGCCCCCGTCCCGCGTCCGCCACACTCCCTTGACCTCCTGAGGACCGTAAAGGTGCCCCAGGGCCGCCACGTACACCACCTCGGAATTGTGAGGATGAATCAGCACCCGCGAGATGCGTCCCGCTTCTTCCAGCCCCTTCAGCTCCCACGACTCGCCCCCGTCGACCGACTTGTAGACGCCCATCCCGTGGGAAATGTTGGAGCGCACTTTGGACTCGCCCGTCCCCACCCAGACCACGTTGGGATCGGAGGGCGCCACGGCGATGGACCCGATCGACTGCACCGGCTGCTTGTCGAAAACCGGCTTCCAGTGGACTCCCGCATCAGTCGACTTCCACACCCCGCCCGAAGCCGCTCCCACGAAGTAGACGTTTCTGTCCCCCGCAACCCCCGTCACCGCCGACACCCGGTTGCCGATGGGCCCGATATGCCGGTACTCAAGCTGGGAAAAATCGATCTCCGGCGAAGCCTCCGCTTCTTCGCCCTCCTGCGCCAAAATCCCGCTGGCCGTCATCAGGGCGATGACGAGCCAAAACACACCAAAGTCTCTGCTGGACATCACGGCTCCCTTCTCGAATGCTTGCGTCGGTTTCGATTCGAGGGGAGATTATGACATCGCGGACTTCTTAGTACACCGTGAACTCCACCGACTGAGCGCCCAGGGTTCCGGCCACGCGGTCCTCGGCCACCAGCGTCAGGTTGTAGGTGCCGGGGGGCAGGTCGAGTTCCTGATGACCCGTCAGATCCTGGCTGGTCAGGCCCTGGTATTGGTCATCGCTCAGGCTCATCGAAAAATAGCGGCTGATGGGGAGCTTGTCGCTGACCGCCTTTCCCTTCTCGTCGAAGATCTGGCCCAGGAAGACCAGTTCTACGCGTCGGCCGTCACGGGTCATGTCCGAGGAGATCTGTCCACCCGAAATGCCGAAGACGGCCTCCATCTTGTCGCCCTTGCGCTGCACCTCGGCGATGGGACGCAGTCCTTGAAAACGC
>DATIPQ010000063.1 GCA_035471785.1 Acidobacteriota bacterium | reverse complement strand
CACTTGCAGGACTTTCAGATCGGATCTTGGAAGATCTATCCCGAGATCAACACCATTGCCGCTCAGGAAGAAGTGCGCATCGAGCCGCAGGTGATGAAGGTGCTCTGTCATCTGGCTGAGAATGCAGGCCGCGTGGTGAGCAAGGAGGACTTGATCGCGCAGGTGTGGGAGGGCCGCTTCGTGGGCGACGAGGCGATCGCCAATGCCATCTGGGAACTGCGCCGCGCCCTGGGCGACGACGCCCGCAGTCCCACCTACATTCAGACCATTCCCAAACGGGGCTACCGGATGATCGCCGAGGTCCGTCCGCTGAGCCACGCTTCCCCGCCTTCCAACACTTTTCGGGAAAGCTCCGCCTGGAGCCGCAACCTGGCACTCAGCGCGGCAGCGGTGGCAGCCCTGTTGCTGACCGCGGTCCTTCTCTGGTTCGGGGAAGGTATGAGGCATTCCGGCGCCGATTCCCGGGAGCAGCTCACCCTGGCGGTATTGCCATTTCAGGACCTAGGCGGCGAAGAATACTTCGGGCAGGGGCTTTCTGAGGCTCTGGCCGGAGAACTGGCCCGCCTCCCTTACCTGCGGGTGATGGCCAGCGCCTCTTCCGTCAGCGCGGCCCGGGAGCAGGCCTCTCCGGCGCAGGTGGCCGAGCGCCTGCGAGCTCAAGCGCTGGTGCAGGGCACGGTCCAGAGGGATGCCGCCCAGGTGCGCCTGACCTTGCAGCTCATCGATTCCGAAGGGGGGGATATTCTCTGGTCTGAAGCCTTCCAACAGGCCGACTCGCGCCTTCCCCAACTGATCTTGGAGTCGGCCCGAGAAACGGCCGCACAGCTCGCCCTTCACTTCGAGCGGGTCCCTTCCCCCCCTTCCAACCTGGACGATGAATTGCAGGCCATGCGCCGCCAACCTTCAGTGCCGCGCCAAGCCTACGAAGACTATCTTCGCGGACTCTATTTCTGGAAGAGGCGAAATCGCGACGACCTCTTCCGCGCCGTCGACTTCTTCCGGCGCGCCGTCGAGCAGGCTCCTGAGTACGCGGCCGCCTACGCCGGCTTGGCCCATGCCCACCTCATGCTGGCCGACCACTTCTACGCGCCCTCACGGGACTCGCAGCAAGAAGCCGCGGCGGCTGTCGACAAGGCGCTGCGAATCGATCCGCAAAGCGCGGAGGCACTGGTGGCACTGGCCTGGATCAGGTGGGTGCGCGATTGGGACTGGGACGAGTCGGAGCGACTTTTCCGTCAAGCGCTGCGCTTGAATCCCAGCTATGCCACCGGACACCAGTGGTTCGCGGTGCTGTTGGAGGCGGCGGCACGCAGAGAAGAGGACAATGGAGGCCGCGAAGAGGCGGCCTACCATGCTGCCGAGGCCCAGAGACTGGACGTCCTCTCGCCCATCGTCCACATCACGGCGGGGATGGTGGCCTGGTCAAGGCAGCGTCAGGAAGAGGCTCTTGGCCATTTCCGCAGGGCGCTGCAGCTCGACCCTGATTTCCTGGAAGCCCACAAGGGCCTTTTCTGGATCGCCCACCAGCAGGGCGACCTGGAAGCCGCCTCCAGGCACTGTCGCCGTGCCCAGGTGAGAATCAGGGCAACACAGGACTGGAGACCGTACTCACTCGCCTTCCAGCTTGATTCCGCCTGCAAGCCTGAGAAGCTGGGCCGCAAGAGCTTCAACCCGCGGGAGTTCGAATTCCTGGCCGCAGGGCTGCGAAAACAAGAAGCCCACGGATTCGTCTCGCCCGTCGCCTGGCTGGAGTTGCACGCTGCCTCGGGCCACGTCGATGCAACCCGGCAGTGGCTGGAGGCGTCGCTGCGCTCCGGCGGACGCCATGTCTTCTACCTGTCCAAGCAGCTTCGGAGCGACGTCGATTTACGGGCCCTCGAGGAGCCGTCCCTGAAAGGGGAGTTGAACCGTCTCTCTCTTCCCCGCAACCAAGGGGACTAGCCCGCATTCTGCAGGCTAGTGCAGCCCGTCAGTAGTTTTGAGCCACCCTGTCGCGTTATCCCACGCTTTCAGCGTTCGGACCTTTGCCGTCTGAAACCCAGGGTGGCGCCGCCGTCTCGCTTGCGCTCGCCGCGGCTGACCCTGGGCTGGCGAATCGCTCGCCTTCAGCGAGCCCGGACTTGACTTCCAACACAGTCCCTTGGGCTGGCGAATCGCTCGCCTTCAGCGAGCCCGGACTTGACTTCCAACACAGTCCCTTGGGCTAGCGAATCGCTCGCCTTCAGCGAGCCCGGACTTGACTTCCAACACAGTCGCTGGGCTGGCGAATCTGTCCCTTTCAGACAAAAAATGCGGCCCTGGCTCAGAACTTATGCCCAGCGACTGTGTTAGTCGGCGGATTGTTGGCACAAGATCTCTCCGGTGACTGTTCGTCAGGACCCCAGGGACGACTCAAGGGACTGGTATAATGTCGTCTTGAACCCCTCAAGGAGCCTTCAGCCGCGGGATTTGCCTATGGCCTGCCGAGATTGGACGAGATTGGCCGCAGCCGTGGCGCTTTGCGGTTTTCTCGGCATCCGACCTTTTTCTGCCCAGGATTCCAGCAGCGTTACAGGTGAAGACCCCCAGGCCATTATCGAGAACGCCACCGATCTCCTTCGGCAGGGCCAACTGGACCGATCCCGCCAGATCCTGGAGGATCTCCTGCAATCCCTGCCCGACTCGGGAGAGGAAGCCCGCAAATCGGCGGCGCTCAACCGCCTCAGCCTGATCGCCGCCAACCAGGGACGCTACTTCGAGGCCGTCCGCACGGCCCGCCAGGCCGCCGAGGAGTCTGAGAGGGTGGGGGACGAGGAGGGGCTAGGCGTCAGCCTCAACAACCTGGGGCGCGCCCAATTGCTGTTGGGGCGCTATCAGCAGGCCCGTAATAGCTTCAGCCAGGCGCTGCAGATCTCGCAGCGCGCTCAAGACCTGCGCCGCAGCGTCCTGCGGCTCAACAACGTGGCCAACACCTACTTCTACGAGGGGCGCTATCTTGAGGCCTTGACCCACTACCAACGGGCTATCGACGCCCTCTCCCAGGAGGATTCGCCGCAGCCCGCCCTGCAACGGGTGAGCTGGACCAACATGGCCGTCCTCTATCAGAAGCTGGGGCAGTGGGAGAGGGCGCTCGACCTTTACCAGCGGGTGGCCCGGCTGGAGGTTTCCGCGGCACCTTCCCAGCAGGCCCAGCTCCTCAGCAATCAGGGGACGCTCTACCGCCGCCTGGGCGACCCCGTGTTGGCCGGGGAGGCCTACCAGCAGGCGCTGAAGCTGTTCAGAGAGAGCGGAGATCTGGATGGCGAGTTGGGGGTGCTGAAGAACCTGGGCATCCTGCAAGCGCTGGCGCTGGACGACCTGGAGGCGGCCCGCCGCACCTTCAGCCAGGTGGCCGAGCGGGCCCAAAGAGCCCTCAACCGGCGCGAAGAGGCGCAGGCGCGGCTTTATCTGGGCGAGACGCTGCACCGGCTGGGGCTGGAACAGGAAGCTGAAAAGGAACTGAACGCCGCTTTGAGGCTTTCCCGACAAGCGGGACTGAGCGAAGAAACCTGGAAAGCGCTCTTTGGGCTGGGACGCCTGAGCGATTCGGAAGACGAAGCCGAAGAACGCTTCCGCCAAGCCCTCTCCATCGTCGAGTCGGTCCGCTCCAGGCTGGGAGGCTCGTCGCTGCGGTCGGAATTTCTGGCCGACAAGAAAGCCCTTTACGACCATCTGGTGGCCCGCGTGCTGGAGTCGTCCGAGGCCGGACGGCTGCTGTCGGCGGGCGGCGCCCGAGAGCGGCCGCTGGAGGAGGCGCTGCGCCTGATGGAAAGCAGCCGGGCCCGCAACTTTCAGGATCAACTGGGCGAAGCCTTGCAGCAACGGCGGGGACGCGGCGACGATCAAACCGCCGGACGCCTCAAAGAAATCGCCTCCAGAATCGAAACGCTCAACTCGAGTCTGCTGCTGGCTGAAGGGGAGGAGGCGCAGCGCATCGAGGCCGAGTTGAGCGAGATGGAGTCGGAGTACGCCGCTCTGGAGGCCCGAAGCCGGTCCCAAGAAGGCTCGGCCTACTCCAGCGACGACCGCTCCCAGCCCTCTCAAATCGATTTCGCAGTGTTGCGGCGCCAGCTTCCTGAGGACGCTCTGCTGCTCACCTATTGGCTGGGCGGCAGCCGGCTGGTCATCCTGGCCCTGGAGCGGGGCCACTCTTCCTTCAGCGTCCAGCCCTGGACTCAGGCTCAGTCGCTGTTGCTGCAGGAGTGCCGCCAGGCCCTCTCCAATCCCCGGCGCCAAGATTGGAGGGACACCTGCCGTCCGCTGGCCGCCCAACTGCTGGACGAGGTGCTGCGGCGGCACCCTTCTCCCTCGCGCTTGCTGATGGTACCCGACGGGACGCTTGCACTGCTCCCGCTGGAAGCGCTTCCCGACGGCCAGGACTCCCTGCTGCTGGAGCGCCGCGCCGTCGGCTACCTGCCCGCCGCTTCACTGCTGGGCCGCCTCCCGCCTGTCGAGAGGCAGCTCTGGCCCTGGCAGCGCTCTCTGGTCGCTTTCGGCGATCCCGTCATTCCTCAGCGGGCGCCGGGAGAGTCTGAGGAGTCCTGGCCCGGCCTGCCCTATTCCGCCACCGAAGTCCGTCTCATCGAAGAGACCGTGAGCGGACACGTCCGCCTCTTTCTGGGAAAGGATGCCGAGAAACGTCATCTGCAAGAGCCCGCCCTCAAGCGCTTCCCCATCCTTCACCTGAGCACTCACGCCGCCATCGACACCGATTACCCCGAGCGCTCGCGCATCCTTTTCTCGCCTTCTTCGGAAGAGCCGCTTCAGCCCCGCTACCTCTTCCTCAGCGAGGTCCTGCAGCTCGACTTGTCGGGAACCGACCTGGTGACGCTCTCGGCTTGCGACACCGCCCGCGGACGCGAGTTGAGGGGCGAGGGCCTGCTCGATTTCTCGCGCGCATTCCTGATCGCCGGGGCCCGCTCCACCGTAGCCGGACTGTGGAAGGTGTCGGACCAGGCCGCGGCTCTCTTCATGGCCCGCTTCTATGCCTATCTCATGGACGGGCAATCCAAAGCTGAAGCGTTGCGCCAGGCCAAGCTCAACCTGCTGCGCTCTCAGGGTGATTATTCCCACCCCTTCTACTGGGCGGCCTTCGTCCTCAACGGCGACGGATTCACGCCCGCCCCCCTTCCCTACCGCTGGTCCACCCTTCTGCTGGCTGTGGCGCTGCCCCTGTTGATCCTCAGCCTGTTGGCCCTGCGCCGGCGTTTCCGGCCTGGCCGGTCCGCCCCATGATCCCGCGGCGGCGGGTTTGACGCATGCAGGTATGAGGACGCCAGATCATCGGAGGAACCGTCGCAATGAATTCACTGCGCCTGGCTATGGGAATCCTGACGCTGCTTGCCGCGGGCCATGCAGCCGCACTCCTCGCCGCCGACACCTTCCTGGGGCCGGACGGACGGCCTTTGCCCTTTGCCGACGAAGAGGAAGTCCTGGAGGCGCTGCGCACGGGCAGAATCATCTCCAAGGAGAAGGTGAGCGAGGGCATCAACCGCGTTCTCAAGCTGCTGCTGGACAAAGACGGGGTGCGCTTTCATGCCGTCTTCCGCGACGTCAAAGTCTTCAAACCGCGCCACCAGCAGAGCGACGGCAGGGTGATCATCCATTTCAGGGACGATCATATCTTCGAAGTGGCCGCCTACCGGCTCTCGCGCCTGCTGGATATGAGGCACGTCCCCCCGGTGGTGGAACGGCGCATTGATGGCCGCCAGGGTACGCTTCAATTGTGGATCGAAGAAGCTGTCATGGAGGGCACCCGCTACGACCGCCGCATGCGCCCGCGCGACTACCGGAACTGGCGGGAGCAGTGGAACGCTCTCTACATATTCGACTACCTGATCGGCAACGACGACCGCAACCAGGGAAACTTGCTCTACGATCCCGGCTGGAAGATGTGGATGATCGATCATACCCGGGCATTCCGCCTCCTCTCGGCTCCCCGCCGGATGGAGCGCATCCGCCTTTGTCCGACCTACCTTTACGAAGCCCTGCAGCGGTTGGAAGAAGAGAGGCTGAAGGAGGCTCTGGAAGGTTTGCTTCAGCCCATCGAAGTCGAGGCTATTGCCAGGCGCCGCCTGGAAATGCTGGCTTACCTGCGGGACCTGATCGACCGCAAGGGCGCCGAAATCGCCCTGCGCTGAAGACGCCCCCCGGCGATGAGAAAATAGCAGCGGCCTGTTAAGAACATTTTCTCGACCCCGTTCGTATGAGCGAGTGTACCGCTAGAGGCGAGAAGAGAAATCCGATACCGATGACCCGCACCTTTCCCATTACGATTCTGCTCTGCTTGAGCTTGCTGTCCCCGCTCTTGGCGGACAACGTCTACCTGGGGCCGGACGGGACTCCCTTGCCGTTCCAGAGCGAAGAAGAGGTCCTGGAGGCCCTGCGGACGGGAGAGATCGTTTCCATCGAGAAGGTAGGGATCGGGGTGACCGGCGTCGAAAAGGTTCTGCTGGACAAGGACGGCGTGCGGCTCCACGCCGTTTTCCGCGACGTCCGCATCTACAAGCCGCGCTTTTTCGAGGACGACGGCTCGATCACCGTCCACTTCCGCGACGACTACATCTTCGAACTGGCCGCCTACCGGCTGGGACGAATGCTGGGACTGGACAACATTCCGCCCGTGGTCGAGCGCAAAATCGGCTACCGGCAGGGAACCCTGCAGTTGTGGATCGAAGAGGCGGTGATGGAGAAAGCCCGCATCAACGATAAGCTGCGTCCCCCCTACAACATGGCCTGGCGCCTCTACTGGAACACCCTCTACATCTTCGACTACCTGATCGCCAACGGCGACCGCAACCTGGGCAACATTCTCTACGACCAGAACTGGAAGATGTGGATGATCGACCACACTCGGGCCTTCCGCCTGCAGTCCGACCCGGAAGACATGGAGCGCATCAGCCTCTGCCCCAAGTCTCTCTACAAAGCCCTCAAGAGCCTCGATCGGCAAGCCTTGGACGAAAACCTGGGCGAGATGCTGAACGGCAACCAACTCAAAGCCCTGGAAGAGCGGCGTGTCCAGCTCGTCAAATACCTCGACCGCCTCATCGAACGCGACGGCGCCCAAATGGTCCTGCATTGACAATTTCTTCGCAGAAATTCCCCTCTTTCTTCCACAACAATGGGGGAATCTTCCTTCCTTGAGCGTTAGTCCTTCTAACAGTCGAGAGGCCTTCGTTACTACTATTGTGGGCGGGTTCTGGAGCGTATCCATTCGGCCAAGGCGTCTTCCTCTAGGTGACCCGAGGCCAAGGCGATCATCCTGGTCACGACCTCCTTTGGGGGCGCATCGAAAGCAAGCCCGTTGAGGCCGAGAAAGATGACGCCTGTCAGGAAGGCGATGCGCTTGTTGCCGTCCCGGAACGGGTGGTTCGAACTCATCCCGAAGACATAGGCGGCCGCCAATCGTGGAAGGTCGGAGTCTGGGTCGTACGCCCAGCGGTTAGGGGCTCGCTTGAGCGCCGAGTCGAGAGCGCTTTCATCGCGCATGCCGATCAGCCCGCCGTGCTCCCGGATCTGATCGAGGTGAACCGCTTCGATGACAAGTCTGGGCACCCAACGCGGCTCGCTTCGGCTCACCTGGCCAGTTCCCGCAAAGCGTTTCTGTACTTCTTCTGGGCGCGGGCCGCAATGGTCAGGCCTTCCTCAACGTCCGGATCGTATGGGCTGAGAAGAATCCCGTGAGCCGTCTCGACAGCCAGAACCGCGTCCCCGGCCTCCAGATGAAATCGCTCCGCCAACTCCTTTGGAAGAGTAGCCCCGACTGACCCCCCCATCTGGCGTAGTTTCACATGACGTACCATCTATGCAGTCCTCTGTAGCATCCCGATGCTACCATGTCTGGTCCTCAGGCGCGACCTGAATGGACGGGACGTCGTTGTTGCTGGCGAAGTACGCCTCGGAGGAGGGGAGGGCGTAGAGGTAGAAGGCGCCGGCCCACACTGGGCCCAATAGCAGCATGGCCCAATCTCCTCCGGGTCTGGGATTCGGAGCCCCGAAGAGCCAATGCGACGGTAAATTCTGAGCCAGCGGCGCTGGCCCCTCTCGGAGGAGTCAACTCAGCAGGTTGCGGGAGACCCCGGTGGGGATCGCCGCAAGGATGCGCCTCCCACCCGGTCTGGGCACTGCTCAGTCGCTTGGCCGGGCCGCCGCATGAGTTAGGGGGATCGCTTCCCACGCCACCTGGGCGCCGGTCAGTCGACCAGCCTCGCGGCCCCTGGCCCCGAGCGAGGACTTAAGTCACGCCGGTGCATGGCTGAAGGGCGTTCATCGCCGCAGGGCCGTTTGGGGGTTGATGGAGGCGGCCCGGCGGGCGGGCAGGAAAATGGCCAGCAGGGCGGCGGCGTTGAGGATGAGCGCCGCCAGCAGGTAGAGGGACGGCTCGGCCTCTCCCAAACCCAGTAGGCGGCTGCTCAGGGCGCTTCCCAGCGAGAAGGCTCCTGCGGCGCCGGCCAGGGTCCCCAACAGCAGCGGCAGTCCGCCTTGCACCACCACCAAGCGCAGCACGTCGGCGGGACGCGCCCCCAGGGCCATGCGCACGGCGATTTCGCGCCTGCGTCCGGCCACCGTGTAGCTGACCACGCCGTAGATGCCGATCACGGCCAGCAGCAGCGCCACCGTGGCGAAACATCCCATGAGCAGCGTGTTGAAGCGCTCCCGGGAAAGCGAATCGTCCACGATTTCGGTCAGGGTACGCACTCCGAAGAGAGGCAGGGCGGAATCGACTTCGGCGGTGACCTGGCGGAGTTGCTGCGCCAACCCTTCGGCCTCCAGCCGGGAGCGCACCACAAAGGCCACGTTGGCGGAAGGCAGCAAGGGCCGGTAGAGGATGGGTTCGGCTTCGCGGTCCAGGCCCCGGCGGCGGACGTTTCCCACCACGCCCACGATCTCGACAGGGTCTTCGTCCCCTTGGAAGCGCAGGCGGGCGCCCAGAGGATCGCCGCCAGGCCAGTGCTGCTCGGCCATGGCCTGGTTGATCACGACCACCCGAGGACTCTCCTGGCCGGTCGGATAGTCGCTCTCCTCCAGCCCGCGTCCGCGCAGCAGCGGGACGTCGAGAGCGGGAAGATAATCTTTGGAGACGTCGTAGTGACCCGACCGCAAACGCTCCTCGGATCGCCCCAGGATCTGAAAGAGCGCGGCGTTCTGGACGTTGGAAAAGGGCAGGGTGAAGGTGGCTCCCGCCAGCTCCACGCCGGGCAGGGCCTGGTAGCGCCGCAGCAGGCGCTTCACGATGGCCCGGCGCTCCTCCGCCTCCGGGTAGCGTCCCAGCGGCAACTGCATCTGCACGGTGAGGACGCTCTCGCTGCGGAAACCGGGATCGACGGCCTGCAGGCGTCCCAGGCTCTGCAGCACCATGCACGCGGTGACCAGCAGGACGAAAGCCAGCGCCATCTCCGCCCCGGTCAGAATCGAACGCAAGGACAGGGTGCGCCCACCGCCCCCGCCTCTTCCCTCCTCCTGGAGCAATTGACGAGGGTGGACGCCTGAAGTCTTCCAGGCCGGAAGGAGTCCGAAGAGCAGGCAAGTCAACAGGGAGATCAGCAAGGCGAAGGAGAGCACCTGCCAATCGAGGCTGACGGATTCCAAGCGGGGCAGCGAGCCGGGACCGTAAGCGCGCAGCGCCTGCAAGGCGCCGGCAGCCAGGGCCACGCCGGCCGTCCCGCCCAACAACGCCAGCAGCAGGCTTTCGCAAAGCAGCACGCCCACAAGGCGCAGGCGTCCCGCCCCCAAGGCGCCGCGCAAGGCGATCTCGCCGCGGCGGCTGCTGGAGCGCGCCAACTGCAGGTGGGCCACGTTGGCGCAGGCGATCAGCAACACCAAAGCCGAGGCGGCCCACAGCATCATCAGCGCCGGACGCAGGCGGCGCGTCCCCAGCTCGGACAGCGCCATGGCGTTGAGGCTGCGCTGCTCGATGTTCTCGTCATCGTCGTGAGCGATTCCTGCGTAGATGGCTTCCAGCCGTGCGCGGGCCGTTTCCAGGGCAGTCCCCTCGCGCAGGCGGGCGAAGGTAAACAGGTAAGGAAAGCGGGCAGCGCCTCCTTCACCGGCCCGAAAAGGCGTCAGAATGTCCAGCCTGCCGCCCAGCGGCGGACGGAACTCAGGTCCCAGAACGCCCACCACCTGCAGTCGCTCCGGAATCGGGCGGCGCGGCCCGAAGGGCACCGAGAGGTCCACCGTGAGGACGCTACCCAGGACATCGTCGCGTCCGCCGAAGCGGCTCTGCCAGAACTCGTACCCGATCACGCAGACTCCCAGCTCCGGCTGGGCCTCTTGGGAAGCGCCTTGAGCGGCGGACTGAGCCTGGGGAGCACCGGCCCGGGGCAATCGTCCACGCACCGGCCTGGCCTTGAAGATGTCGTAGAATCCGGGAGAGACCTGAGCGCCCGTGACCCGTTCCGGCTGCTCGCCTCCGATGACGGTAAAGGCCAGGCGGTCGACCAGGGCCAGATCGGCCACCTCGCCGCCGGCTTGCTCCATCTGCCGAAAAACCGTGGGAGAAAAGAGAAGGCCCGAGCCCAGCGGGGGCATGTTCTGGCGGATGAAGAGAATCCTCTCGGGCTGATCATAAGGCAAGGGACGCAGCAGCACTCCGTCAACCACGCTGAAGACGGCCGTGACGCCGCCGATGCCCAAAGCCAGCGCCAGCACCGCCGCCAAAGTGTAGGATCTCTGCCTCCACAGCCCTCTCCAGGCCAACCGCCAGTCCTTCATTGCATCCTCCCCCATGGTGGCTCCGATAGCGGAATGGACTCGAAGTCCGCCGACACGCCGGGCCACCCAAAAATAAGCTCGAATTCGGTCTTGCAGCTTTCGACGCCGCCGGCTGCCAGAGGTTCCGACTTTCCGCTGCAAATGGGATGAGAGCGGTGCCGCGGGCGGAGCCGGTTAGGCCCGCCCGCGGCACCAGGCTGGGCAAGCGGCCCAGCCCCCAAGGCGGCCGGATCGTCGGGGGAGGACCCGGCCACAGGGAACAGCGAATCAGCCGCGCTGTGTGCTTCCGCGCAGCACCAGCATGGGACTGACGGCAGTGGCGCGGCGGGCCGGGAGAAGATTGGCCAGCAGCGACACCAAGGCGAGCAGGAACAGGGTCACCAGGTAGACCAGCGGGTCGCGGGCGCTGATCCAGAGCATGGAGGTGACCTGGGGGGAAAGAATGAAGGCGGCCGCCAGGCCGGCCAGGGTGCCGATCACAGCCAGCGTCATTCCCTGAACGACGACGAGCTTGAGGACCGCCATGCGATTGGCTCCCAGGGCCATGCGAAGGCCGATTTCGTTGCGGCGGCGGCTGACCGTGTAGCTCATCACGCCGTAGGTCCCCACCGCCGCCAAGGCCAAGGCGACCAGCCCGAAGACGCTCAACATTCCCGCCGCCAGCCTGGGAGCCCACAGGGACTCGTCGATGATCTCCGAGATGGTCCTGACATTGGTGAGGGCGAGTTGGGGCCGAAGCGTACGCATCCGCTGCTGGGCCAGGGAAAGAACCGCCAGGGGATCGCCGCGGGTGAGCAGGTGGAAGGTGGCCGTGGCGCTGTAGTTCTGGCGCAGGGACTGGAAAATGAAGGGCTGCGGATCTTCGCCCAGCGTACCGTAGGTGGCGTCGGCCACGATACCCACCACTTCGACCGGGGCATCGTCGCCATAAAAAGTGAAGCGCTGTCCCAGGGCGTCCTCTTCAGGCCAGAAGCGGCGAGCCATGGTTTGGTTGATGACGGCTACCCTTGGAGTATGTTGGTCATCCGAGCGCTGGAAGGAACGGCCGCGGTCCAGGGGCATGCCCACGGTGCGGAAGTAGTTGTCGCTGACGTTTTTGACCTGCACCAGACGTCCGTTGCCGTCCTGCCGGGAATCCCGGCCCTGCAGAAAGACGCTGCGCATCACGGACGGCCCCAGAGGCTGTCCGCTGGCCACGGCCGCCGAGGCTGCCCCGGGCAGACCGGAAAGCTGCTCCGAAGCCTCCCTGAAGAACTCCAGACCCTGCTGGCGGTCGTAGCCCTGAGTACTCAGGTCGACGTTGAAAACGGCCAATCGCTGCGATTCGAAGCCCGGATCGATGGTGCGCGCCTGGCCCACGCTGCGCAGAAAGAGTCCGGCTCCCACCATGGCCAGGGTGGAAAGGGCCACCTGAGCGATCACCAGCAGGTGGCGCGCCTGCAGCAGGCCCCGCGTTCTCGAGTTGGAAGACGTCTCGTTCTTGAGGGCGGGAACCAGCTCAGGGCGGGACGCCTGGAGAGCCGGAAGCAGACCGAAGAGGAGGCCCGTCAGGAGAGACAGGAGCAAGGCGAATCCGAGCACCCGAGCGTCCAGACTCAAATCGAGTGATACGTTCTCAAGAAAGGGCGGGCGGTGAGACCAGAGCAGATCCCTTCCCCAATACGCTACCGCCAGTCCCACCGCACCGCCGCTCAGAGCCAGCAGCGCCGACTCGGTCAAAAGCTGGCGCAAGAGCCGTCCGCGCGAAGCTCCGATCGACAAGCGGACGGCGATCTCGCGGCGCCGGGCGCGGGCCCGGGCCAGCAAGAGGTTGGCTACGTTGGCGCAGGAGATGAGCAGGACCAGCGCCACCACCGTCGAGAGCACCCAACCCGCCCTCGTCATCATGCTGCGGAAACCGGGCGGCAGGAAGGATTCAGCCAAGGGGCGGACGATGACGCTTCGTCCCTGGTTGGGCTGCGGATGCTGCTCGCTCAAGGAGCGTGCGATGGCTTGCAGGTTGCTCTCGGCTTGTTGACGGGTGACGCCCTCTTTGAGGCGTCCGTGGACGAAGAGGGTGAGAGCGCGCCGCATCGAATACATCCCCTGCATCCATTCGTCGAATGCGTTGGTGTGCATCATCAAGGGCACCCAAAGGTCGACGCTGGCCACCACCGAAGTACCGCTGAACCCGGACGGCGCCACCCCCACGACGGTGTAGTCGAGGTTGTTGAGATTGATGGTCCGCCCCACCACCGAGGGATCCCGGCCGAATCGCAGCGTCCAAAAGGAGTGGCTGAGCACGGCCACCGGATCGCGTCCGGGAACCTCGTCCTCCTGAGGCAGGAAGAAGCGTCCGGCGGCCGGTTCCAGCCCCATCACCTCGAAGTGGCTGGCGCTGACAAGGTTGGCCGCCACCATCTCCGCCGGGTTGACCCCGTCGCTGAAGTTCATGGGGGCGAAGACTTCCGCCGACATGCCGGAAAAGACTTCGTTGGACTCGCGAAAATCCATGAAATTGGGAGACGACATGGGCAGATTGCCACCCAGTACGCCCCCCGAAATGCTTTCGTCCGTGGTGAAGACCGCCATCAAGGTGGAAGGGTTGCCCACCGCTAGCGGGTTCAGGAAGATGGCGTTGAGCAGGGTGAAGATGGTTGTCGTGGCACCGATTCCCAGTGCCAGCGAAAGGACGGCCACCACGGTGAAGGCGGGATTCCGCAGGGCAGTCCTGATCCCGAAGCGAAGGTCCGACGAAAAGTCTTGCATGCTGGGCAAGCAGCATGGATGAATGACGGCCAAGCCGTCATGGAGAAGCTTTCAGGTTTTTCTCAGGAAGTTCTCAGGAGTGCCTTGGCGGGCTCATTGAGCCAGAAAAGCGCAAGCCCGCTCTTGCGAGCGGGCTCGCCTGGGGGAGGAGGGGGAGTTGGGTTTTTTCAAACCCGTTTTCCGCCTACTTAGATGCCGCACCCCTGGTGAAAGATCACTCTTTTTTTCGAAAAAATCGCAGCGGCGGGCGCGATCAGCGCTGCAGCTCCTTGCGACGGATGTTCTGCAAAGGACGACGGCGCTCCTCCCGGTATTGGTAGAAGCGGTAGCCGTAGTCCTCCAGGTCGGTATCCAGCATCTTCTCCAGTCCCCGCTGAGTGAACTGGCGGTTGATGAGGTAGGGATCGTCCAGCATTTCCAGCAGGTGGGGAAGCGCCCAGCGGGCCCCGGCCCGGGTCAGGGCATCGGAGGCCACAAGGCGGGTGGCCGGATGAGAAGAGGCTAGCCAGTTGAGGACGGCCGGTTCCTGAGGAAGGGGATAGGAGGAGGCCATGCGGGCGGAATCGAACTCGGCCCCGTACCATTCGCTCAGATGCTCGAGCGTCCACCCGATGCTCTCGTCCACATGGCACATATTGCAGGCATTGGGCTGCCCTGACTCGATCATGTGGGGCTGGGTGGGGCTGAAAATGTGGTGGGTGCGCACCATGTCCTGCAGCCCCTCGTTGATGCGCGGCATGTGGCAGTTCATGCAGCGGTCCCCGGGCGTCTCCGGCTGATGGCGGGTATGCAGGCGGCGGGCCCCGGCCTCCTTCAGGGCCTTGTGGCACTCCAGGCATTGAGCGTCGTCGCGGCGGGGCGGACGGTCCCAGCGGGGCCCGATGCTGTAGTGGGGATCGTGGCAATGAACGCAGGTCAGAGCCGACATTCCGGCCGCCTGAGCGCGTCCGGGATGGTAGCAGGCCCCCCGCGAGGCGTCCGAGTACTCGGTGGAATTCCAGGTGTCCATGCCTCCCGCGTAACGGGGGCGTCCGCCCGAGTGGCAGCGCGCGCAGGTCCAGTTGAGATTGCGGCTGTTGCGTCCCCAGGCCTGGCTGCTGCTCTCCTGGCTGTTGACCAGCACATGCGGGCTGGAGGGGAAAAAGCGCGGCAGCAGATCGCTGCCCTCCGCACTGCTGCGTCGGGCGTGCTCAAAGGCGCCGTTGTGGCAGGCCTCGCAACTCACGCCCAGCGTGACGGCGTGCTCTTGAGCGGGCAGGTAGTCGATGCGCTGCTCCAGAAAGGCCGATATGCGGGCCAAATCGGCTTGATGAAGGGCCTCGCGTTGGGGCAGCAGACGCGGGTGGGCCTGAGCCAGGTAAGCCGACATGTCGACGGAAAACTCGCGGGGAGAGAACTGTCCTGAACGCAGCCTGCCGTCCGAGGTCAGCAGCCAGTCCCCCAGCGGACGCGTGGTATGGCAGGCCGAGCAGGAGCGGTCATAGTGAACGGTAGAGGCTTGAGCGAAGGGATCCTCCCGTTCCTCGTCGGGGCCTTCCGACGTGATATGCACCACCGGCACCCACTGGCTCTCCCCGATCCAGTATCCGAAGGGCAGCAGATGGTCCTCCCGGCGGACGATGTGATCGGGCGGCTCGGGCCCCTCATCCAACACCCCCACGTAGTACTGGAAGAAACGCGAACCCAGGGTGCGGCGAACCCGGTAGCGGCGGACCACGCCGTCGCGCTCAAGCCGCATGTACCAACCCCCGCCGTCGCCTTGAGCCTCCCCATGGCGCCGGAAGAACCGCGTCCGGCCGCCCCTGTAATCCATGCTCACGCCCGAAAAGTCGCCCTTTACGGTGGACTCCGAAACGCGGGCGTTCATCCAGCGGTGCGAGTGCTGCGACCAGGCCTCGAAGCGCTCGGAATGGCAGTCTTTGCAGGCTTCCGGCCCCGCATAGTCCTGGCGGCGGATATTGCTGTAGTCCCCCTCGTCGAGGGCTTGACGGCGCACCTCGGAGGGAACCCCGTCCCACCATAAAAGCTGGTGGGGCGCACCGTCGCTCAGCGCAAAGACCGCCCGCGGACGCTCTTTCAGGGCCGCCTCCAACTGCTTCTGGCAGCGGGCGAAGTACTGGGGCAGATCCTCGCCGGCCAGTTGGGCGTCGAAGCTGTCGCGCAGCATCTCGGCCGATGGACGCTGGGCCGGTCCCGGCAGCGCGGCCGCCCAGGCCAGGGCCTTCCACGACTTCTCCTTGCGGCCCAAATGACGGTAAGCCAGACCCAGCCGGTAGTTGGCATAGGCGTCGGCAGGCTGCACACGGACGGCCTCCTGCAGATCTTCGGCCGCCTCCTCAAGCCGCCGGCGGCGCTGGCCGTCCTGGCCGGAAAGGGCCTGGGCCAGACGCACCCGCCCACGCGAGTAGAGTCCGGTGGCCAGCAGGCGGTCGCGGTTCTGTTGCCATTGCAGTCGGGACAGATTGGGCGGCGTGGGAACCTTGTCCAAAGCCTCAAGCAGCCGCTCAGCCTTCTCCAAGGCCTCCTGGCCGCGGCCGCTTTCGGCCAGGTAGAAGGCGGTCTGGGCCAGCAACTGCAACCAGCGCGAGGTCTGCTCAGGCCGGGACGCCAGTAAGGCGTCGAAACGCTCCAGCGGCCCCTCGACGTATTCCAGGAAGGCCTGATAGCGTCCTTGACGGAAAGCTTCATTGGCCAGCAGGTAGCGGGCCTCGTCGGCCTGGGGACTTTGAGGATGGCGCTTCAGGAACCAGCGGGCTTTGTCGAGCCGCTTCTCTCCCTGGTGGGCCTGCTCCACCTCGCTCCAGTCGGTCTCAGCCGTCCGCCCCTGGGCGGCGGCCCACAGCAATCCCCCCAAGAACAGGCATCCGGCCGCAGCCACCCAGCGTTTCTTCATTGGCCTGCTCCGCTACTCGTCGCCGCTCAAGAGACGAAGGGCCTTGGCAAGGGCCTGAGTGCCCTGGCTGCCCTCGCCGCGGGCTTGAGAGGCGTTGAAAAGCTGATGCACCAGCGCCGCCCCGGGCAGCGCCGTGTCCGAGGAGGAAGCGGCTTCCATGACCAGCCGCAGGTCTTTCTGCATGAGATCGATCATGAACCCGGGGGCGAAATCGTCGGCCACGATTTTGGGACCCAGGTTGGAAAGCTGCCAACTGCCGGCCGCGCCTCCGCTGACGGCCTCGATCATGACGGAAGGATCGAGTCCGTTGCGCCGGGCCAGCGAGAGGGCTTCACAGACGGCCTGAAGATTGACCGAAACCAGGATCTGGTTGCAGAGCTTGGTCACCTGGCCGCTGCCTGACGGTCCGCAGTAGGTAATGCTTTCACCCATCACCTCAAAGAGCGGACGCACGCGCTGAAAGGCCTTCTCGTCGCCGCCCGCCATGATGGCCAGGGTGCCCTTGTGGGCCCCTACGTCGCCTCCCGAGACCGGCGCGTCGATCAAGGTTGCGCCCTTTTCCTCCAGCTTGGCGTTGAGACGCCGTTCCAGTTGGGGCGAGACAGTGCTCATGTCGATCACCACCGCACCTTCGCCTACGCCTTCCAGCACGCCTCCCTCGCCTTCCACCACCTCGGCCACGTCGGGCGTGTCGGAGACGATGATGATGACGATGTCGGCCTGGGCGGCGGCTCGAGCCGGCGAAGAGGCCTGCTTGGCGCCCTGCGCCGCCAGGGCACGGCACTTGGAGGCGGTGCGGTTGTAGACCGTCAGCGGATAGCCGGCTCGCAGTATTTGGCCGGCCATTGGAGCTCCCATGATCCCCAATCCGATAAATGCCACGTTTTCTTTGCTCATAGGAACCAGTTTAGGGGTTCTTGCGGGCCGCCTCCAAATTGAGGCGGAAGTCGCTGCGCTGAGGCTCCAGCCGAACGGCGGCCTGATACTCCTCAACCGCCTTTTCCCGCTCTCCCAGGGCCAGGTAGACGTTGCCCAGCAAGTTGCGCAGGTCGCCGTAGTCGGGACGCAGTTGCTTGGCCCGCTCGGCCGTTTGGCGGGCCTGCGGATAATCTCGCGCCTGGTAGAAGTAGGTGGCCGAGAGGAAAAGTCCCTCCGGATTGGCGGGGGCGATTTCTCTCATGCGCTCAAGATGCTTTTGGGCTGCCGGCAGCACTGAACTGGAAAGGTAGATCTTGGCCAGATAACTGTGAGCCAGCCAATTGTCGGGCTCCTCCCTGAGAGTCTCGATAAAGGCCTCACGGGCCTGGTTGACTTGTCCGCCCTGCAGGAGTTCCTGGCCCCGCCGCAGCGCCGAAGAGGCTTGCCGGGCGGACTGGCTTTCCCTCTCCTGCCCTTGATCAGCCTGGCGGAACAGTTGCAGATAACGATCCGCGATTTCGCCATTGTCGACGCGGCGGTGGGCCCGGGCCAATTCGAAATAGGCTTGAGCCGGCGGATCCTGGCCTTCAACCACCGCTTCCAAGACATCGACAGCCTCCAAAGGACGCCCCGAATCGATCAGCAACTTGCCCAGATCGAGCCGATATGAGCTTTCCCGAGGCTGAAGTTGGACGGCTTTTCGCAGCGCCTCTTCGGCTTCCAAAGTCTGTCCGGTCCGCCATAGCGCCAGTCCCAGACCGTGATGGACAGCGCCTTCGCCGGGAGCTTTTTGAATGGCTTGTCGGAAGGATGAGACGGCCTCCGGATAGCGTCCCTCCAGCAGCGCGATCTGGCCGCGGCGCAGGTGGCTGCGCAGGGAGTCGGGCTCGACCTGGTCGAGGCGGTCGAGGACGCGCAAGGCGTCCTCACTCTGCTCGGCCTGAAAATAGAGGTCGGAGAGCAGCCACAGCGCCGCCGGATCGGATTGGCGGGGGAGGTTCTCGCCGTCCAGCGGACTCAATGCCTGCAACGCCTCCTGCCAAAGGCTCAAACGCCCCAGAGTGGCCGCCAGCGCCAATCGGTAGTCGCGCTTGCCGGGGTCGAGATCGACGGCTTGGCGAAACTCGGCCGCAGCCTCCTGCCAGCGTTCCTGCTCGCGCAGCACGATTCCCGTGACGAAGAATCCTTGCGGGTCGTCGGGAAAGGAACGCTTGTGGCGGGAGAGAGCCTCCAAGGCCTGGGGAAGCCGTCCCTGCTGAGCCAGCCGCATTCCCTCCTCCAGCGCCGGGCTCCGGGTTTGGGCAGAGAGCGGACATGCGGCCGTCATAAGGGCCGCCTGCAAAGTCAGCAAAAACGCCGCGAGGGCCCCGAAACGGGGCCCTCGCTGTTGGATTCGCATGTGAATCGCCCTTGACCCTCCATCGCCTTAGAGACGAAGGGTTAGCTGTTGATGCTTCCCGGCTTAGAAATCGAAGCGGAAGCCGATCTGCATGGCGAAGGGATCAGAGCCTTGACGGTCTCCGATGCCCAAAGCGTTGTCGTTGATGTCGAACTGGGTCACCACGAAGTTGCGCCCGTTGAAGAGGTTGAAGAACTCGATGAAGGCCGAGGCAAAAGCCCCTTCGCTGACGAAGAACTTCTTGGTGATGCGCATGTCGACAGTCACGATCTTGTTGTTGTTGAAGGAGTTGCGGTCCAGCATCTGGCCTTCCACGCAGTCGCCGCTGAGGCCCTTGTCGAAGAGGCCTTCGCAACTGGTGTGAGCCGTGGCCGTCCCGCGGCGAAACTCGCTCGAGCCCGGAGTCTGGGTAGCGGTGGTAATGACCGCACGGTCATTGAATTCGCCATCACGGTTGGTGTCGGTTCCGGTGGTGATGGAGAAGGGCGAGCCCGAACGGGCATCGATGATGCCGCTGATCTGGAAGTCCCCGGGCAGTTCCAACACGCCGTTGAGCACGAAGTTGTGGCGGATGTCGTAGTCGGAACGGCCGAACTCCTGGAACTTCTTGAAGGGGTTGACCGGGTGCACGGTGTTGGCGTCGCGCTCGTTGTTGTTCTCGTCGTCGTTGTATCCCAGCGTGTAGTTGGCGTTGAACTGGAATCGGTCGGAGAAACGCTTGGAGAGCGTCAGGCTGAGGGCGTCGTATTCGCCGCGGCCCGAGCTTTCCACCAGACGGATGTCATCGCCGGTGATATCGCCCTGGGGACGGGTCGAGGTGTTAAAAATCTCGCGACCGAACTCGTTCTCGACGCCCCGGAACAGGTTGATGTCGAGACGAGTCTGCATGTGGCGGGTCTGGGCATGGGTGTAGGAGATTCCAGCCACCCAGTTGGGAGCCAACTCGCGCTCCACACCGAAGGTGAAGCGGTAGCTCTCGGGATTCTCGAAGTCGAGAGCGTGCAGGTTGACGCGTCCGATGGTGCCCGAGGAGGGCAGGGTGATGCCCAGCAGACCGGCTGCCTGGGAAAGGTCGGAGAAAGCCGTTCCCAAGCCGGGGAAGCTGTCGCCGTTGAAGTTCAAGGGCACCTGGCGGGCCAGGTCTCCTCCGAAGAAGAGGGTGGAGCCATTGGTGACTTCGCCGTTGACGCGCAAGGGATTAGAGAACAGCAAAGTGGGCGTGCGGGCATAGAAGATGCCGGCCGAACCGCGGATGACGGTCTTGCCGTCCTGGGCCGGATCGTAGGCGAATCCGATGCGGGGCGCCCAGTTGTCGGTGTCGTCCACGATTTTCTCGGCGAAAGCCGGGAAGTCGGTATTGGGACGGTCGTTCTCAGGGTTGTACTGGCCTTCCCAACGCAGTCCGAGGTTGATGGTCAGCTTGTCGGTCGCTCTCCAGTCGTCCTGCACGAAAAAGGCCCATTCCTGCACCCTCACCACCAAGTCGCCAGGTCCGAAGAACTGTTGGTAGGCATCGGGGAAGGGAGTTCCCGGCAGTCCACCCACCGGAGTCGGGTCGCAAGCGTCGCAGACGCCCAGCAACTCGGCCAAGCCGTCGAAGTCGAAGTTGCCGCGGAAGTTGCCGCGGAAGACCTGGTCGACGCCGGTGTCGTTGTACTCGACGCCGAACTTGACGTCATGAGCGCCGAAGTTGTAGGAGAGGTTGTTGACGAACTGATAGCGGTCGTCGTCTTCCGGAATGGGCAGGAAGAAAAACGCGCCCAGATCGCAGCATCCCGAAACGTCTACTTCAGCCGTCACGTCGCTGGCGTTGGCCAGACGGGGACGGTCTTCGTAGAGGTAGTTAAAGCGAAACTCGTTCACGACCCTGGGCGAGATGATGGCATTCCAGTTGAACACCACCTGCTGGGTCTCGTCCAACTCCAGCCCGTTGTGAGACAAGGCGTCGTCGACCGTACCCGTGGAGGTACCGTTGACCTGCTCCGAATCGGTGAAGGTGTAGCGGAAGTTGAAGTTATTGGAGCTGTTGGCCACCCAGTCCACCTTGCCGTTCCACACCTGGGCGTCGTCGGTGCTGTTGAAAGAGCCCTGCAGGTTGATCAGCTCGGGAGGAGCGATGGCCAGTTCCTCGTCATCCAAGAAAAAGGAGACGATCAGGGGCGTCTCGAATTCCTGGTGTTCAGTGGAGAAGAAGAAGAACAGCTTGTCGCGAACGATGGGTCCCCCGAAGCTGCCGCCGAACTGGTGCCGCGTGGACTCGGGCTCGATTTCCCTCTCCGAGATCTGGAAGGCGGAATCGACGCTTCGAGTGACCTCGTTGCCCAGCATGCTGTCGTTCTGGAAGAGGTAGAAGGCGCTGCCGTGCCAACTGTTGGTTCCCGACTTGGAAACCACATTGACCAAGCCGGCCGTGGCCCGTCCGAACTCGGCGCTGTAGCCGTTGTTGACCACCACGAACTCGCCGATGGCTTCCTGCGAGAAGGTGAAGGGCGGACGGTCGCCGCCAGACTGGCCGCCGAAGAAGGCATTGTTGCGGTCGGCTCCGTCAATCTGGAAGTTGGTTTCGATGCCCTTGGCGCCGCCTACCGAGATGGTGTTGCGCGAAGCCTGGACCGCTCCCGGCGTCAGGAAGATGAAACTCTGGAAGTCGCGTCCGTTGATGGGCAGGTTGTCGATGGCGGTCTCGTTGACCGTGGCCTGCGGCAGCGAACTCGAGGTCTCGATCAGCGGTGCGTAGTCGGCGCTGACGCTGACCACTTCCTGCATCTCGCCGATCTCCATGGTGATGCGCAAGGTGAGGGTGGCGCCGATGGTCAGCCGAACCGGACGCTCGACCGCTTTGAAACCTTCCAATTCGGCTTTGACGGTATAGGGACCGACAGGCAGAAGCCGGGCCAGGAAGCGGCCTTCGTCGTCGGTGATGACGACGCGCTCAAAGCCGGTTTCGTTTTGTTCTAGGTAGATCGTGGTTCCGGGCAGGACACCGCCCGACTGGTCTTCCACCGTCCCCTGAATCACGCCGGTGCTGGCCTGAGATTGAGCCAAGGCCGCAGTGCCGGCGAAGATCGAGAGGCAGGCGACAAGGCCGGCCGCGATCCAAATGCGTGACAATCGCCAGTTCATGGTTTGATCTCTCCTCCGTTTGTCTCCGTTTGGGGTTCGGAACTCTCTGCTCTTTATGGTTCTATGGTTGACTTTGGTCAGAGTCCTCGGCCGCCGGGTCCTCAATCACCACCAGTTCCTGCCGGAAAGAGGATTGAGCTCCGACGACGTCTTTGACCCAGACTTCGACTAAGAATCGACCGGGCGGCAAAGTGAAGCGCGTGCGGTAAGCCGAACTCCCTTCAACCGCCTCCTTAAATTCCGCTGCGCCCAAGCGGGCTTCCAGACGGTCGGCCTTGTGGCCGACCACCACCTTGCGGATGTCGCGGACTAAAATCTCCATCTCCACCTGAGCCACAAAGTCTTCGAACTTGCGGTTGAAGTTGAGGCTCCGGTGAGGAACGATGACGGCCACGTCGCAATACGTCTCTTCAGCCACGTAGCCCGTCTCAAACTCGACTTCAAAAGGGAATTGCTCAAAGCTGACTTGGGTCGAGACAAAGGTGTCGTCGACTTTGACCGGCAAGGGTTTCAAGGCCGCCGAGTAGGCCTCGACCCGATCCAAACGGCTGCCGCCGAACGTCCTCAACCCGATGCGCCGGTTGCGGCTGCGGGTGATGAAGGAACCGGTGATGTAAGAGAGGGCGTCCTTCTCGTCGGCATCCATCACCAGCTTGTATTCGGGCGAGCCGTCTTTGGATACGAACTCGAACCTGACCTCCTGCCCCAACCCGGGCAGATAGCGATACTCCCACACCTCGTAGGGCAGGGCCGTCATGGTGTCGTTCGGAAACTGGCGGCCGCTGGCTTTGAGTTCTTCATGAGAGCGAAATACCCGTCCGCCGGTGGGATTGGTCTCACGCCGGTCGGGAGGGCCGAACTTGATGTAAATCAGGCCCCTGTCCGTCTTCCAGCCAGGTTTGCCGGCATGAAACTTCTCGTTGGCATAAGCGATGCGCCGGTAGTGCTCTTCGCGGACCTCGTTGCCCGGGGTCTCGGGGTCGGGGTCGCGGCTCTTCCAGAACTGCTCGATAAAGGCTTGCTTCTCAACGTCGGTGGTCAGGCTCTGGAAGACCTCCTTCTCCTCCGTCGAGATGATATAGAGCACGTCGCGGGTGAGCCATTCCTTGTAGGGATCGCGCCGTTCCTCGTCGCGGCTGTCCTGGGCCCAAGCCAGCGGAGGGAGGAGGAAAAAAGCGCACAAGGAATGAATCGCAATTCGCCTCATAAGATATAGCTTCGACTGCTGCAAACTATTCAAAAATTTGGACTTTAGTTCAATATTCTGGAGCCGGCTAACGCCTTACGGGACCGGCTAAGAGAACATATTCGATGGGGCAGATCCTGCGGTGTGGTCTCATTGTCAACTTCCGTACTTTCCCCGTCAAGCCGGCTCCATTTCTACCCCGAAATCCTCCAACTGTCAATAGGCCTTGGATGAATCGTTCTTAAAGATCGATTGAAGGATCTCCTGGCTACCGCCTCTATCTTATTTACTGCCCATGATTTGCAGGCACACCTCCCGGCGCCTGGCCTTGTTGTCAAAGTTGATCAGCACCACCTGTTGCCAGGTTCCCAGCCGCAGGCGGCCGTCCACCACCGGAACCACCAGATCGGGTTTCAGCAAGGAAGCCCTCACATGAGAAAAGCCGTTGCCGTCGTGCCACATCTCCTCGTGATGGTAGTCGCGTGTAGGCGGAATAATGCGATCGTAGAATTCTTTCAAATCTTCCACAAGTCCCGGTTCATACTCGACGGTCGTAAGCCCGCCCGTCGAGCCCACCACGAAGAGGGTGGCGGTACCGTTGCGCACCCCGCTTTCCTCGACCTTGGACTGGACCTGAGCGGTGATCTCCACGATTCCGCAGAACCCCTCGGCCTGGAATGTCAGTTGGTAGGTTTCGACCGTCATGCTTTCTTGCGCTTCCTGGAAGAGGCCCTCTTGCGGGGGCGGTAGCGGCCCTGGCACCCGGGACAGAAATGGGTGCCGCGCTGGCTGACCACGATTTTCTCGATCACTTCGCCGCAGGTGCGGCAAGGCTGGCCGTCGCGTCCATAGACCTTGAGCTCTTCCTGATGATTGCCCTGCCGGCCCTCGCTGTCGATATAGTCGCGCAGACTGGTGCCGCCGAAGTGAATGCCGCGCTCGAGCACCAGCGGAACTGCCTGGAAGAGCCGCTCCTTCTCAGCCTTCTTGAGTCCTGAGACCGGCCGCAGCGGATTCAGCCGGGCCTCGAAAAGGGCCTCGTCGGCGTAGATGTTGCCCACGCCGGCCACGAAACCTTGATCGAGCAGGATCGACTTGACGGCCACTTTGCGCCCCTTCAGGCCGGCCACAAAGTCTTCCAGGCGATACTCGTCGGTGAAGGGCTCCAGTCCCAAACCGTCCAGGTAGGCTTGCAGTTGGGGCGAACGGCTGGAGTAGAGATAGATCTTGCCGAACTGGCGGATGTCCCGGTAAAGCATGGCCGTGCCGTCCCGGAAGAGAAACTGCAGGTGGGTGTGCTTGTCGGGCGGATGCTGGCGTGTGCGCTGAAGCCCCGTCGTCTCATGGCGGACAAAGCCATCGGAGTCGGGCTTCCCGGGATCGCGGAAGGTCAGTTGCCCGGTCATGCCCAAGTGCACCAGCAGGCAGTGGCCGGGAAAGTCGAAGAGCAGGTTCTTGCCCCGCCGCCGAACCTCCTCCAGAGGCTGCCCCGAAAGGGTCCCCATCAGCTCTTCGGGGTCGCTGCGCAACACGCGCGAACGGCCGATCACCACTTCCTCCACCACGCGTCCCCGCACCCGCGGGCGCAAGCCGCGCCGGATGGTCTCAACTTCGGGCAACTCTGGCATGCCGCCTATCTTACCATCCGCTTTTTGCCGCTCCGCCCCCGGTGAGAATCCTTGCAGATTGATCCTTGGGCCTTGAGAGTTGCCGCAGCCAGCGGCCTGTGCATATTACAATGGAGCGCTATGCTTGATGACCAGCGCTGGATCGGCAAGACCTTCGACGACTTCCTCTTTCGTCCCCAGCGGGGGATGGCGGAATCGCGGCGGGAAATCAACCTGGGCAGTCCTCTCAGCCGCAAGTTGACACTCGAGTTCCCGGTCGTCTCGGCCAACATGGACAGCGTCACCGGCATGGCCATGGCGCGGGCCATGGCCTATGAGGGCGGGCTGGGCTTTATCCACCGGGGGCTTTCCATCGAGCGCCAGGCCGAAAAGGTGGCTCTGGTCAAGCGCAGTTGGGGCACTGTGATCGAAGAGCCCCTGTCGCTGCCGCGGGGCGCCTCCATCCGCGACGCCAAGAACTTCGCCCGCCGCCACGGCGTAACAGCCCTGCTCATCGTCGAGAAAGAAGGGTCGGAGACCCTGGCGGGGGTGCTGACGCAGCGCGACATTCCCTGGATGGAGGGCTACGACGAACGCACGGTGGAAGACTTCATGACGCCCTTCGACGAGCTCATTACGGGGCCGCCGGAAACCAGCGTCGAGGAAGCCGAGAAGGTGCTCTTCTCCAAGCGCATCGAGCGCCTGCCGCTGGTCGACCAGGAGCGCCGCATCCACGGGCTGATCACACGCAAAGACATCCTTTTCATGCGCAACCGTCCTCTGGCCAGCAAGGACACCAAGGGACGCCTGCTGGTGGGGGCCGCCGTAGGCGCCCGCGGAGACTTTGTGGAGCGGGCTCAGGAACTGCTGCGGGCCGGCGTCGACATTCTGGTCATCGACATCGCCCACGGGCATTCCCGGGTCATGCGTGAAGCGGTGGAACGGCTGCGGGCCGAGGTGGGCGACGTGCAACTGGTTTGCGGCAACGTGGCTACCTTCCAGGGGGCGCGCTTTCTCAAGGAGTTGGGCGCTGATGCCGTCAAAGTGGGCGTAGGGCCGGGGCGGGGATGCCGCACCCGTCTGGAAACCGCCGCCGGCGTGCCCCAGTTGCAGGCCGTCAGGGAGGCCTGGTGCGCTCTTAAGGACGAGATCCCCATCATCGCCGACGGCGGCGTGGTGCACGACAAAGACATTTTTCTGGCCCTGATGACGGGCGCCTCCAGCGTCATGCTGGGAAGCGCTCTGTCGGGGACCGACGAGGCCCCCGGTCATGTCATCGAAGACCCTTCCACCCACAGCAAGAAGAAGATCTATCGAGGCATGACCTCTCCCCAAGCCGTCTTCGAGTCGCTCTACGACGCCGAGAATCCCGAGGAACTGAAAGACGCCCTGGAAACGCCTGCCGAGGGACAGGAAATGCAGGTTCCCTACAAGGGCGCGCTGGCCGACGTGCTGCAGCGCATCCGCGGCCACCTGCAATCGGCGGTCAGCTACGCCGGCGAAGAGAGCCTGCAGGCCGCCCGCGCCAAGATCGTGCCCAAGGCCCTCGAATATCTCATTCCGCTCAGCGCTTCGGCCCGTCGCGAGTCCTACGAGCGCTGAGGTTTCAGGCGGCCCTGCTGATGATAGGATGATGGGCCATGAAGCGGCTCATTCTCACCCTCTGGCTGTTGCTGCCGGCCCTCTCCTGCGGGAGCGGCGCCATCGACCGATCGGGACTGCTGGCCTCCGGTCCCATGCTGGGCTATTCCACCCACCGCGAAGTGCTGATCTGGGTTCAGACCAGCCGGGCCGCTTCGGTGCAGATCCGATATTGGCCGGAAGGAAAGCCGGCGCTGCGCCGATCGACGAATCGGGTCGACACCCTCCCCCACGATGACTTCACCGCCCGCCTGCTGGCCCGCCGGCTGCAGCCGGGGCAGCGCTACCAGTACGAGGTCAGGCTGAACGGAGGCAAGGCGCGAGTCGATTATCCGCTGCGCTTCCAGACTCAGCCGCTGTGGAAGTGGCGGGGCGATCCGCCTGAATTCTCGCTGGCCATCGGATCCTGCGCCTACGTCAACGAAGCAGAATATGACCGGCCCGGCCAGCCCTATGGGGGCGGTTTCGAGATCTTCGCCAACATTCTCCGGGCCAGACCCGACCTGATGCTGTGGCTGGGCGACAACACCTACCTGCGCGAAGCCGATTGGGGAAGCCGGGACGGAATCTTCTATCGCTACTCCCACACCCGTGCCCTGCCCGAAATGCAGGCTCTTCTGGGCAACGTTCACCACTACGCGATTTGGGACGATCACGACTACGGACCCAACAACTCCGACCGTTCCTGGGTGCTGAAGGCGTCCGCCCTGGAGGCTTTTCGAAGCTTCTGGGGCAATCCCTCCTACGGGCTGCCCTCGCTTCCCGGAGTCTTTACTTCTTTTTCCTGGGGCGATGTCGACTTCTTTCTGCTCGACGGACGCTGGTACCGGGCTCCTACCGATGCCCCGCCGGAGCGGGACAAGGTGATGCTGGGCCAGGGACAGCTTCAATGGCTGATCGACGCGCTCACCAGCAGCCGGGCCACCTTCAAGATCGTGGCCGCGGGCGGACAGGTGCTCAATCCGCTGCCCGTGCACGAAACCTTCGCCCGTTTCCCCGGCGAGCGCCAACGCTTGCTGGAGGCTGTGCAAGAACGGCGCATCGAGGGCCTGATTTTCATCTCGGGCGACCGCCATTTCACGGAGTTGGCGCGCTTGGACCGGCCCGGCTCCTACCCTCTCTACGACTACACCAGCTCCCCCCTGACTTCGGACACGGCCAGTCCCGACGTGCTGCAGGAAGAGAATCCCCTGCGCGTTGAGGGGACCTTGCTGGCTCAGCGCAACTTCGGGATCCTGCGCTTTGCCGGCCCGATGGGACAGAGGATCCTCACGCTGCAGGCTCTCTCCACTCAGGGCCAGGTGCTGTGGGAGCACCGCATCGAAGCCCGGCAACTGACCTACCCGGAGACGGACGCTGAATCCCGCTAGCGCTGCCGGTCATCCTGAGCCAGGGCCTTGCCAAGTTCGAGGTGCGATATGCGAAGTTCGAAAGAACCCCGAAGGTAGTGCAAATCGCCAGCCCATGAAACTTGACGCGAGTGTGAACGTGTTAGGCCACCCGGCAGCACTAGCGCTGCCGGTGATAAGTTTTGAGCCAGGGCCCTCCGTTCTTGTCCCTCACAGGGACAGATTCGCCAGCCCAGCGACTGTGTTAGAAGTCAAGTCCGGGCTCGCTGAAGGCGAGCGATTCGCCAGCCCAGGGTCAGCCCCGGCGAGCGCCAGCGAGACGGCGGCGCCACCCTGGGTTTCAGACGGCCAATGTGCGAACGCTGAAAGCGTGGGATAACGCCACAGGGTGGCTCAAAACTTCTGACGCACTGCTAGGTGGCCAACAAGTTCACACACGTGTCCAGTCCAGCGGCCGTCCTAAAAGCCTAATTGCTCTCGGCGGTATGAGGCTGCTTGCGAGCTAGCTATAATCCTTGGCAGGCTCATCCCATGAACAAGTGCTTACAGACGCTGCTCTCGGAAATCATCGACTATGCCGGGCTCTTTCCGCCCGCCGGACTGGACATGGCCAGGGCGGTCGAGAATTACCATGAGTACAGGGACTGGCCCGAGTCCTGGATGCTGGCCCGCTTCATCGTTCCCGCCGCCCGCCTGCAAGGTCTGGCCGAAGCCGCCGCCGGGCTGTGGGAGCGCCAACCCGACCGTCCCTGGCGGCTTTCCGTGCTGATTGGAGAGGACGCCGAGGGCGATGCCGAGCGTGTGGCCGAGTTCCGCCGCCGCTGGGGAAGGCAGGCCCGCATCGAGGCGGCCGAGGCCAAAGCCGGGACGCCTGAGCGGGTGGCCGAGATCCTCAGAGCCTTGGGAGACGGCATGCCCGTCTATTTCGAGCTGAGCCCTGACGAAGGCCTGGAGGAAATGCTCTCCCGATTGGACGGAGCCCGCGCCTGCGCCAAGATCAGAACGGGCGGCATCACCCCCGAACTGATTCCGTTACCCGGCCAAGTGACCCGCTTTTTCGATGCCTGCCAAAAGGCCCGAGTCCCCTTCAAGATGACCGCCGGGCTTCACCATCCGCTGCGCTCGCGTCAACCGCTGACCTACCAGGGAGACGCGCCGCGAGCCGTCATGCACGGATTCCTCAATGCTTTTCTGGCGGCTTGCTGGGTGCATTCCCACAAGGCCGACAGCAGGCGCACCGAGGAGTTGCTGATGGAGACCAATCCCGCAGCCTTCCGCTGGGAGCAGGACGCCGTTATCTGGCGCGGCCTGCGCCTCGACTGGGGAGAGGCCGAAGCCTGCCGTCGCGGCTTCGCCCATTCCTTCGGTTCCTGCTCCTTTGAGGAGCCCGTCCAAGATCTGAAACAATTGAAACTGCTATGAGCGAACTCAACGAAACCCACCATCCTCAACTGAAGAGCTGGGTGGAAAGCGCCAATCAAGCTTCCACCCACTTCCCCGTACAAAACCTGCCGCTGGGCGTGTTCCGGCGCCGAGAGAGCGATGAAGCCCCCCGCGTGGGCTGCGCTATCGGCGATCAAATCTTCGACATCTCGGCGGCCGCTCAACTGGGGCTCTTCGAAGACGCAGCCGCCGCCGTGCAGGCCTGCCGCTTTTCAAGCCTCAATGCCCTGATGTCGTTGGGACAGCCTCATTGGACGGCGCTGCGCCGCGAGCTGAGCCGCCTGTTGCGGGAAGGCAGCCCGGCTTCGGCCGAGAGCGGGCGGCTGCTGGCCGGCCAGGCCGAGTCCCAGATGGGACTGCCCGCCAACGTGGGCGACTACACCGACTTTTACGCCTCCATCCACCACGCCACCAACGTGGGCAGCATGTTCCGTCCCGATAACCCGCTCCTGCCCAACTACAAGCACATTCCCATCGGCTATCACGGGCGGGCCTCCTCGCTGATGGCCGATGGAAGCGCTTTCAAGCGTCCCTTGGGACAGACCAAGGCTGACGAGGCCGATGAGCCCGTCTACGGGCCCTGCAAGCTGCTCGACTACGAGTTGGAAGTGGGCTTTTTCGTGGGACCGGGCAACCCCTCGGGTCAACCGATTCCCATCGACAAGGCCGGTGAGCACATCTTCGGACTTTGCCTGGTCAACGACTGGTCGGCACGCGACATTCAAAAGTGGGAATATCAGCCCCTGGGTCCTTTCCTGGCCAAAAGCTTCGCCACCACGGTTTCGCCCTGGGTGGTGACGGCCGAGGCCTTGCAGCCCTACCGGGTGGAAGCCTTTCAGCGGTCCCCGGACGATCCTCAGCCGCTGCCTTATCTGGACTCGCCCGTGGAGCGCCGTCAAGGGGGCATCGGGCTGACCGTGGAAGCGCACCTGCTGACCGAAAAAATGCGCGAAGATCGACAGCCGCCTCATCGCCTGAGCCGGGCAAGCTTCGCCCACATGTACTGGACCATCGGCCAGATGCTGGCCCACCACTCCAGCAACGGCTGCAACCTGCGCCCCGGCGACCTGATGGCCAGCGGCACGGTGTCCGGCCCCCAAGAAGAGGCTCGCGGATGCCTGCTGGAATTGACCTGGAGGGGCAGCAACCCGATCAAGTTGCCCAAAGGCCAGGAAAGGCGCTTTCTGCAGGATGGCGACGAGGTCATCCTGACCGGCTACTGCGAGGCGGAAGGGCGTCCCCGCGTCGGCTTGGGCCAATGCCGGGGACGCGTCCTGCCCGCTGATTGAGGCGGATCGGCAACGCCCGGCGCGGGCGCCTCAGCGCCGGCCGGCCGCTGCTGTCCGTTAGCGGCGGGACTCGGCGTTGAGCGGTCCCAGCATGATGTCGCTGCGGCCCGGCAAGACCGGGAAAGCCGTGAGGATGGGCACGTCGCCCGGCAGTCCGACGTTGGCGTCGTCGTTCTGCTGCAAGGTCACGACGGCGATCGGCTGCTGGGAGGCGATGGTCACGGCGCCGAAAGAGTCGGCCGGGACCACGTTCTCGAAAATCTCCGGCACGAACATCGCAAAGTGCTCTCCAGCCACCAGCGTCACCTGCTCCATGGCGATGAAATTGAAATCCTGGTCGTAAAGGCGCATGGAAACCGTGGTGTCGGGATTGCCCTCGCCCACGGCGGGATAGGCCATCGCGATGCCGGTCTGGTTGAAGCCGTTGGAATCGAAGACGAGACTGAAATCGGTTCCGGCCTGTGCCGAAGGAACACCGGCTTGAGTGGTGGTCACGCCCAGATCCTGACGGGTGAAGAGGGCCGTGCCGTCCACCGCGGAACTGCTGACGACTCGTGCGTAGCCGACTTGAAGCCCTTCGATGCCGCTGGTCTCCCGCACTAACGACTGGCCTGGCTGCAGTTCGAACTCGTAGGTATCGCTGGCCGGACCGTCGTTGAGGTCCAGCATCATCCCCAGGCCTTGCCCCTGGAAGAACTCCAGGCGCAGTGTGGCAGTCTCGGTGCCGGGGTTGTGGAAGATAAAGCGGGTGGTGAAGGTGATGCCGACCACCGTACCGTCTCCCACCTGAGGGAAAACGATGATACGTTCGCCCGGGCCTTGCAAGGCGTCGCCGTAGAGGAAGCCGATGGCCGCCCGGTCGTCGTCGTTCAACAGCGCTCCCCGCCCGTCCAGATGGGCCTGGGCCCGCATGATGGCCTGATCGAGAAGAGGGTTGCCGGCGCAAGCAGGGGACAGTGCGTCCCCGCAGGAATGCCCCAATCCCAGCGAGTGCCCCAGCTCATGAGTGACGATGGCCCGGTAGTTCTGTTGGGCGTTGACGATCGGTTGCTGGGCGTCGTCGTCGAAAAAGATGCACTCGATGCCCTTGTTCATGTTGACGAAGCCGCGGGTGGCTCGGAAGAAGTCTCTTCCTTTGTGCTGAAACCTGGTGGCATTGGTGAAGAACGGCCCCCCGTTGGCCAGCACGCCGCCCTCGGCGCAATCGAAGTCCTCTTCGATGGATTCGCGACGGTCGTCGAAGAAAAGGACGCTGTTGGGCTGCGGCTCGTCCTGGGGCCGATTGGCGTCGGAAGTGCCGGCGAAGACGTAGCTGATGGTGCTGTTGGGATCGTCGACCCAGGCGGCGATGGAATCGATCAGGCCGCCCGTACCCGGAGGATCGTCTCCCTCGTCGGCCAGGCCCTTTTGACCGTCCTCGTGAATGAACCAGGGGATCTGGGCGACATCAAAGTTGGTCCAGCGGATGGGCACCACCTCACCGGGGCAGGCGCCGGGATCGTCGCGGCATTCAAGCAGGGTGAAGCGCTGCCTCAGTTCGCGCTGGCGGCCGATTTCCTCGGCTTCTTGCCGGCTCAAGTCGACGAAATAGTCCTCCGCCGGGCGGCTCTCGCTCTTCAGCCAACGGCTGAAAGCCTCCAC